>JANQFN010000194.1 GCA_028277825.1 Desulfarculaceae bacterium | reverse complement strand
CGCCATCTCGCCAGGGGAGCCGTCCAGCCTGGCGGGCAGGCCCATGACGATCAGGCCGGCCTCATAGCGCCGGGCGATGTCCAGCACGGCCGCGATGTCCTGATCGCGGTTCTTGCGGGTCAGCGTGGCCAAAGGCTCGGCATGGCTGCGCGCCAGGTCGCTCAGGGCCAGACCGATGCGCCGGGTCCCCAAGTCCAGGGCCAGGACGCGTCCGGGAGTGGTCTCGTTCATGCCGGTTATTATGACAATGCGGGCGGCGGCGCACAAGCGGGGGGAGGGGTAGATTAGAGGTCGGGGGCTGTTGCAAGCGCTTGCAAAATGCCGGGCAATAATTATACGAAGTAAAAATTAACACACTAAAAAATAGAAAAACGATTTTAGTGTGGTAAATTCTTGTTGATGGTTCTTCTTCTGGTGCAAACTGCTGCGGCGTCTGGCTATCTTGGACGTTTACCACACTAAAATTGTAAAATTAAAAAATAGTGTGCTAACTAGTTAGCGCTCAAGCCCCCTCCAACACGCGCCACAACCCCGCGGCCGGTTCCCCGGCCTGACCCAATTCCATTCGGGCCTGGTCGGCTGCCTTTCGCAACTTTTTTTTCCAGGCTTTGGGCATTCCGTCCGCGATGTCCCTGGCCTTTTCCAGCATAGCCTCGTCCAAGGCCACCGTCTTGGCAACCGCCGCCGCTTGTCGGAGGTCCTTTTCCCGTTTGGCCGGGTCTTTCCTCGCCGGAGCTATCAGGAGCTTGTGCAGGAAAAAAGCGGCTGGATGTGGAACGACAACCTTGCCGGCCTTATGCAGCTTGAGGGTATAGGGATTGTCCAGTAGCAGATTGAGGTAGGGCACCGGCACTGGAGCCAAGCCCAACTCGGGAACCTGGGGATGTTGGGAGCGATTGCCCGAACCCTGGCGGTTGCGGATGAACTCCACCGTGATTCCTTCGCCGACATAGGAGATAGTACCGTCTGCGGCGTTGAAACGCGGTTGGTAACCCAGGGACTGCAAAATTCCCGCAATGTCCTTTTTCTCTCCCCGGTAGGGGAGTTTCACGGCTAGGTCGATGTCCTGGGTGCGGAAGGGGTAGAATTCCACGCCGAGATAATTTTGGTAAACCTTGAAGCACCAACTCCCAACCAACTCCAGGCCTACTTCCCAAAGACCTTCCAAATCAAATGCGGTGATGAGTTCCTTCAGAACAGGGTCCAGGTTTTCCCGGTTCACTTGCACCTCCTTGAAGCCCAGCATCCGCAAAGCCCGTTTGGCCTTGACAAGGTCTTGCAAAAGTTTGGGACGCCGTTTCTGGGCTTCGCGCACGGCTTCAGCAAGGGAGTCGTTGCTTCGACCTAAATAGATGTCGCGTCGGCGGTTGCCTCCGGCGTATTGCCGTAAATACCAATATTGTCCGCCTCGAATTTTTCGGCGGCAGAGCGATCCGGCCGGGATGAGCAACAGGGCCCCCACCAACTCCTTTTTACGCTGCAAGTAGTATTCAGCGTTCTCGCGCAGTATGTCTTGCAATACCACGGCGGCCTCCTATACCAATAAGTTACCACACTATTAACTAAAAAACTAATTTATCGTGTGGTAAAATTGGCTTTCCCCGCCGCCCCCCTGCTTGACGCTTTCGCTATCCCACCCCTATATTTGTATGGACACCAAAAGCCATCCCGTACCTCCAGCCAAAGAGCCGCACATGAAGCAGATCGTCTTGGGCACCGCCGGCCACATCGACCACGGCAAGACCACCCTGGTAAAGGCGCTGACCGGCATCGAGACCGACCGCCTCAAGGAGGAAAAGGCCCGGGGCATCACCATCGAACTGGGCTTCGCCCACCTGGATCTGCCCGGCGGCCAGCGCCTGGGCATCGTGGACGTGCCCGGCCACGAGAAGTTCGTCAAGAACATGGTGGCGGGTGCTGCCGGCATCGACCTGGTGGCCCTGGTCATCGCCGCCGACGAAGGCGTCATGCCCCAGACCCGGGAGCATCTGGACATCTGCCGCCTGTTGGGGGTGGAACACGGCCTGGTGGTCTTGACCAAGAAAGACATGGTGGACGCCGAATGGCTGGAGCTGGTCACTGAGGACGTGAGCGAGTACCTGGCCGGCACCTTCCTGGAGGGCGCGCCCATGATCCCGGTCAGCGGCGTCACCGGCGAGGGCATCGACGAACTGACCGACGCCTTGGCTGATATGGTGGCCGATCTTGAAGAGCAGCCGGCCCACGGGCCCTTCCGGCTGCCCGTGGACCGGGTGTTCACCATGAAGGGGTTCGGCACCGTGATCACCGGCACCGCCGTCGGGGGCAGCGCCTCGGTGGGCGATGAGTTGACCATCTATCCCCGGGACTTCACCGCCCGGGTGCGCGGGTTGCAGGTGCACGGCGATGAGGTGCAGACCGTGCGCCGCGGCCAGCGCACCGCCATCAACTTGCAAGGCGTGGAGAAATCCGGCGTCATGCGCGGCGACGTGTTGGCCACCCCCGGCGCGCTCAAGCCCTCCCTGTGGCTGGACCTGCAGGCCAAGGCCCTGGTCGACATGGCCCGGCCGTTGAAGCACCGGGCGCCCATCCGGCTGCACACCGGCACCGCCGAGGTGTTGGGCCGGGTGCTGCTCTTAGACCGCGACGAGCTAAGGCCCGGCCAGGAGGCCATGATCCAGGTGCGTCTGGACCAGCCGGTGGCGGCCATGGCCGGCGACCGCTACGTGATCCGCTCCTACTCGCCGGTGGCCACCATCGTCGGCGGGGTGATCGTCCACCCCCACCCCACGCGCAGAAAACGCAACCGTCCCGAGATCATCGCCGACCTGAACACGATCCATAAAGGCCAGCCCGCCCAGCGCATCGCGGTGCACGCCCGCCTGGCCGGCGAGGCGGGCATCACCGCCGCCGAACTGGCCCGGCTGGTGGCGCTCATGCCCAAGGAGCGCGACAAATTGATCAGCGAGATGCTCACCAGGCAGGAGTTGGTGCGCTTTGACAAAGAGGGCGGCCGCATGCTGGCCGCCGCGGTGCGCGACGAGTTGAGCGAAAAGTTCCTAACCCTGTTGGCCGATTACCACCAGGCCAACCCCCTCAAAGGCGGCATGCCCCGCGAGGAGTTGAAGAACCGCCTGACCCGCAGCGGCGACGTCAAGCTGTTCGGTCACCTGCTGGCCCGCCTGGAGGGTGAGGGCCGGGTGAAGGCCGAAAAGGACCTTTTGCGCCTGAGCGAACACAAGGTCAGGCTGGCCGGCGAGGACAAGGCGCTTCGGGAACGCTTCGAGCGGGCCTATAAGGAGGCCGGGTTCACTCCGCCCTACTTCAAGGAGCTGGCCGCCGGGCTGGACCCGGAGCAGGCCAAGGAGGTGCTGGGGGTGTTGGTCAGCGACGGGGTGCTGGTCAAGATCAAGCAGGATCTCTATTACCACGGCGAGCCCCTGGCCGAACTCAGAGGGCGCCTGGTGAGCTATCTGGAAGAAAATGAGCGCATCGCCGCCGCTCAGTTCAAGGAACTCACCGGCCTGAGCCGCAAGTACCTCATTCCCCTTTTGGAGCACTTCGACGCCACCCAACTCACCATGCGGGTGGGCGACGAGCGGGTGCTCCGAGGCCGCTGAGGGCGGGGCCATGGACCAGAGCCCGGCCCAGGCGGCGCCAAACCCCCCACCGGAGCTGCCCCACGCCGCCGATCCGGCGGGCCGGGGCTTTGCCAGCCTCAAGCTGCGCCTGATCATGTATCTGGTACTGCCGGTGGCCCTGGTGCTGGGCGGCCTGGGGGTGGCGGGCTTTTTCTATGCCCGCGACTACCTGGTGGAAGAGGTGCGTACCCGCGGCCAGATCACCCTGGAGCGGGCGGCCCACTCCATTGACATGCGCCTGGCCCAGCCCGGGGAGGCGGTGGAGCTCTTGAACGCCCTGGAGGGTTTCGGCCCGGCCAGCCTGGTCAATTGGAAGGAGCACCTGGCCAAAGTGCCCGGGGTTGAGCGGGTGTCGCTGGAGTGGCTGGGCGAGCGGGAGCCTCAGCCCCGGGCCATGATGCGCGGGCAGGGGCCGGGCCGGGGGGCCGGCCGGGGCGAGATGGGCATGCACCGCATCAAGCTGGCCCAGGTGACCAACCCCCGCTACGACACCGCCGCCGGGCAACGCACCGTGAACCTGATCTTCGACCTCAGCGACGAGGGGGGCAAGCCGGCCGGGCGCCTGGAGGTGGTGATGCGCTTCGGCTACCTGCTCCAGGGCCTGGAGGTGTTCACCAAGTGGAAAACCGACAAGTCCTTTTTGGTGGACGAGACCGGGCAGGTGTTGGCCCAGGGCGGCGACGAAAAGCGGGTGGAGCGCCTGGGCGAGGACGGCAATGAGTTCGAGCTGGAGGTGCTGCAGGAGATTCTGAAGAAACCGGCCGGCACCCTGTTGGGCCCGGGCCATCCGGCCGAGGAGGTGGCCGGCTTCTTCCGCCTGAAAAAAGCGCCTTGGACTCTGGTTCTGTTCGCGCCGGGCCAGCAGGTGCTGGGCACCATCATCATGTTCCTGCGCATCTATGTCGTGGCCGGAGCGTTGGCGGTGGGCCTGGTGCTCCTTTTGATCCTGGTGATCACCAACAAGGTGGCCGGCTCGGTGCGCACCGTGTGCCAGGCCGCCCGGCGGGTGGCGGCCGGCGAATACCAGGAGGTGCCCACCCCCAAGAGCCGCGACGAATTTCGGCGCCTGGCCGACAGCTTCAACACCATGGTGGAGGGGCTCCAGGAGAAAGAGCGCATCCGCGACACCTTCGGCCGCTACGTGGACCCCCAGGTGGCCCGGCGCCTGATCAGCCGGCCCGAGGCCACCGCCTTGGGAGGAGACAAACGGCCGGTGGCCATCATGATGAGCGACATCCGGGGCTTCACCCCCCTGGTGGAGCGCCTCTCGCCCGAGGAGACCATCACCATCGTCAACCGCTATCTCTCCGGCCTGATCGACGTTATCGCCCGCGGCGGGGGCATCATCGTGGACTTTCTGGGCGACGCCGTGTTGGTGTTCTTCGACAGCCTGGACCGTGGGCCCCAGGCGGCTGCGCGCCAGGCGGTTTGCTGCGCCCTGGAGCTGAAGGAAGCCACCGAAGAGTTCAACCAGCGCATGCGCGCCGAGGGGCTGCCCGATCTGGCCACCGGCATCGGCGTACACGCCGGCGAGGTGGTGGTGGGCAACATCGGCTCCACCGCCCGCACCAAGTACGGCATCGTGGGCGGCCCGGTGAACCTGGTGCAGCGCATCCAGGGCCAGGCCGAGGGCGGCGAGATCATCGCCTCCCAGGCGGTGCTGGATGCCCTGGGCGCCCAACTGGCGGTGTCCCGCGCCTTTGAAGCCCATCTCAAGGGGGTGGAGGGGCTGGTAAAACTCTACAGCGTGGCGGGCCTGGCCTCCTGCGCCGAGGAGACGGCCTGAACGTGGCCGGAGGCAAAGAACACTCCCCGCCCAAGGGCGCGGCCATGATCAGCGCCGCCGCCATGACCGTGGCCACCATGGCGGCCATCGTCAAATGGGCCAGCGAGGCCTTCAGCGTGGAGTTACTCATGCTGCTGCGCTGGGGTCTGGCCCTGATCCTGTTTGTTTTTATGTGGCGCTTCAAAGACCGGATCTCTCTGGCCACGGAGCACCCCTGGCTGCAACTGCTCAACGCCCTGGTCTATGTGGGGGCCGTCTACTGCCTCTACCTCTCCCTGCAAACCACCTCGCTGCCCGAGGCGTTGCTCTTGTACAACCTGGCCCCGATCCTGGCCCCCATGTGGAACCGGCTGCTGTTGGGCCGCCGGGAGCCGCCCCTGATCTGGCTGGGCATCGCTCTGGGCTTTGCCGGGGTGCTGGTGGTGATGCTGCCCGGTATGGGCTCCCTGGGCGGAGTGCCCTGGCTGGCCCTGGCTTCCGGAGTCCTGATGAGCCTGACCATGCTCCTAAACGGCATGCTGGCCAAAACCGAGCCCAAGGAGCGCACCTCCTTCTACAGCCTTTTGTTCGGCTGCGGGGTCTGTGTGCTCGGGGTGCTGATCACCGGGGTGCACTTTCCGGATTGGCAGCACAGCCTGTTCCCGCCCCGGGATTGGGCCCGGCCCCTTATCATGTATCCTTGGGTGCTGAGCGCCCTGTTGGCCCTGGGGGTGTTTTCCCTGCTGGTGCCCCTGCTCAACACCGGGGCCTACCGCTACGGCAGCGTGGGTGAGTTGGGCCCTTTTCGTTATTTGGGAGTGATCTTCGCCGGGGTGCTGGACTGGGCGGTGTGGGGGGTGGTGCCGGCGCTCACCAACCTGGGCGGCTTTTTGCTCATCGCCTGCGGGGGCACCGTGGTGATCCTGGTCCGCAAGCCCAAACCGGCCCCGCCGCCCAAACGGGGCGGCGCCTTGCAAGAGGGCCTGGTCTGCACCTGGTCGCCGCAGCTCTGCGACCCCGGGCAGGAGAAGGGCTGATGCAAGCCGCGAACTACCTGGCTTGGCGCGCCGAACTGGAACAACGGCTGGCCGGAGAGGAGCCCGAACCGCTGGCCGCCCCGGGGGACGATCCCCTGCAGAACCACCTGCTGGCCGTCCTGGCCCGGGCCCGGCAGGTGGCGGCCGCCATCAACGCCACCCTGGCCGGCGGCCGGGTGGACGACCTGAACAAATACCATTTTTTGAGCGAGCGCCTGGGCCAGATCGTGGGCTTTGAGAGCTTCTCCCTGGCCGAGTACACCTATCGCCTGGCCGGCGGCAAGCGGCCCGGCGCGCGCCTCTGGCTGAGCGAGGAGCGCTGGCAGCGCTATCTGGGGGTGATGCTGTTTGAGCAGGTGGGGAGCTGGCAGGCCGACGGCCAGGGGCGCAAGGTCTCCCGCCCTCTGTTGAGCCTGGACCTGAACGGCCCCCAGCCGCAGCCGCTGATCGAGGGAGAGGTAAGCAAATATTACGAGCCCGGCTGGGAATGGCAAAAGTGCTTGACCGAGGCCCTGTGCTTGCCGGTGCTGTTCTATCACGACCTATAACCTCCCAGTTTCGTTTACATAGGCGTTATTATAAAAACAGGTTCCAAATAGCCTGCATTCAGAGGAAAATCTTATTCTTTTCAAAAACGAGATACTAAAAAAGTCGGCACAGCCAGCCGCCGTCAGACAAGGCGTCTGGCGAGCGAGGGCCGGAGGCGTAGTGTTAACTACGTCGAGGTCAGAGCGCAGCCAGCAACACAGTATGACGGTGGCTGGCGAAGCCGTACCTTCGGCTGAAACCTGGAGGCCTTAAGGAGAAATTGCTATGGCTGATGTGGTACCGATCAAAATCACGGTGGTGGACCAAAAAGGCACCTGCGTGGCCAAACACAAAGTGGGCGACGAGTTCGTCTGCGACGGCTTCACGCCGGCGGGGGTCTGCGTGGAGGCCTTCCACGCCCTGTACCCCTCCCTGTGGAACATGTTCCTGGGCGGCTCCTTCCCCTGGGCCGACGAGGACGGGGCGGTCAGGATCGTCTGTCCGGACGGAAAGAACCCGGTGACCTTCGAACTGCGCCCCATCAAAGAGCAGGAGTAGCGGCGTGTCAGTGGAAGACAAGCTCCAGGAACTGGGCCTGAGCCTGCCGCCGGCGCCCAAGCCGGTGGCCAACTATGTGCCGGCAATGCCGGTGGGCAACCTGCTCTACCTGTCGGGCCACGGCCCTTGGCAAGAAGACGGCGGCACCATCATCGGCAAGCTGGGAGCCGACATGGCGGTGGAAGAGGGCTATGTGGCCGCGCGCCAGACCGCCCTGGCCCTTTTGGCCACCATCAAAGACCAACTGGGCAGCCTGGAGCGGGTGGGGCGGCTGGTCAAGCTCTTGGGCATGGTCAACTGCACCCCGGACTTCGGCCAGCAGCCCCAGGTGATCAACGGGGCCTCGGACCTTTTCGTGGAGTTGTACGGCGAACGGGGAAAGCACGCCCGCTCGGCGGTGGGTATGGCTTCACTCCCCCGGGGCATTGCGGTCGAGATCGAACTGATTTTAGAGGTAGCCGATTAGCCTCCCTCCTACGAACTGAAGAAGTAATCCCGCATCTGGGGCGGGGCGTCGGTGAGGTCGAACTGGAACAACTCCAAGAGCACCCCGTCCGGGGCCGGGGCCATCACGTATTTCCAGTGGCCGTGGTCGGCGATGGGCTTTCTAAACTCGACCCCGCCGGCCTTCATTTTGGCCACGGTCCGCTCCAGGTCCTCCACCATGAAACCCAGATGATGGATGGCGCTCCTGCCCTCGGCCTTGGGCGGCTGCTCGTAGAAGTGCAGGCGCCCGGCGCCCACCTTCATGAAGACGTTGCGCGCCCCGGCCATCTCCAAATCCGCCACCACCTCACCGCCGAAGTAGTTCTGATAGTAGGCCAGGGTGGCCTCCAGGTCGCTGGCCATGAGGTGGGCGTGGTGCATGTGAACGGTCATATTTACTCCCCGGTCTCGGGCACCAGACCGGCGGCCTGGATGCCGTGCACCGCGCACTCCTCATCGATCTCCGACAAATCGCCGCTGACCCCCACCGAGCCGATCAGCTCGCCCTCGGGGGTGTACATCAACACCCCGCCGGGCAGGGGCACCAGCTTGCCGCCGGAGATGGCGGCCAGGCCGGTGAAGAACACCGGCATCTTCTCGGCGCGGCGCTGCAGCTCGCGGCCGGCCTGGCCCATGCCCAACACCCCCCAGGCCTTGGCCCGGGCGATGTCGGCCCGGAGCAGCCCGCAGCCGTCGCCGCGCTTGACCACCTTGTATTGGCCGCCGTCGTCCAAGACCACCACGGTCAGGGGCTTGGTCTTTAGCTCCTCGCCCTTTTTCAGGGTCTCGTCGGCGATGAGGTCCGCCTGCTCCAGGCTCAGCTTGGGCATAATTGTCTCTCCTTGTGTCGTGCGGTTGCTTCGAGATTAGGGCAGGGGCGGGCCGGCGGTCAATAGGCAACTCAGGGCCGGAGCAGAGTGGCCAGCACCACGGCCACGGCGAAGCAGGCCACCGAAATCAGGGTCATGCGCATGAGTTCGTTGCGGGAGGCCTTGGGGGCCATGGCGTGTCCCTGGTGCTGGGCGTGGTCATCGGCCGCCATCTCGCCAGAGGCCATTTCCGCCATGCCGTGGTCTTCGCCATGTTCGCTTGGGGGCATCGACATCTCGTCCATGGGCGCGGCTTCTTTTTTAGACTCAGCATGAGCCCGAATGGTGAACATGCCGTGCTTCAGGCCACGGGAGACCAGCCACCAGTTCATGGGATAGGCGCAGACGAAGCCGGCGGTCAGAGACATGGACATGGCGAACCAGAAGCCGGGATGGCCGGGATCATCGCCGCCGGGCAGGCGGGGCTGCAGCCAGGCCAGGACCAAAGTCATGCCCGACATCAAGATGTTCATGGAGAGAAACTCGGGCAAAAAGGTCATCTTGAGCGAGCGCAAATAGGAGCCGCCGGCCATGTCGCGCATGGCGAATGACTGGAAAAAGGCCCAGCCAAAGGCGAAGCCCAAAGCGTATTCCAGGGCGATGTCGCCCAAATGGGGCAGCAGCAAGAAGCTGGCGATCACCGCGCCGGCGATGATGCCCACCCCGTCGCCGGCGGCGCAGTGCATGGTGGAGCCCAACACCTGCCGCCACTTGGCTGACACGTATTGGGCGTGGGTTCCCGGCAGGGGTTCGCGGCAGCCCAGCACGTAGAAGAAGGCGCCCAGAGGCCCGGTGAAGGCCACCAGGATCACGAAGGCCCACTTCATCACCGGCGATTCCGGGGTGCGCTTGATGTCGATGATCACGAAGGCCAGGGCCAGGGCGGTCTGGATGAACCACATGAGCATCAGGCCGTCGAGCACGGTGCGCCTCCAGGCAGGGTTGTACAGGGTTATTTATCAGGGTAGCACCGGAGGGGCAGGCGGGTCATGGGGAAATGGGACGGTGGTTTGGGGGGCACAAGGACAAGAGAAGAGTGAAGAGGTTGGGAAGGTATAAAGGAGCGGCGGTCTGATGGGCGGGCGCGTAGGGGCTGCTGCCAGTTGAGGCGAACTGAGATCTATGTATGAGGCTCTATGAGTATGAAAGCCAGTGTCGTTGCGAGGAGTGGCTTTGCCGCGACGAAGCAATCTCTGCTTGGATGAAAAGGTTTCGCGCGACCCAAGGCTGTGCTCGTGGCAGAGATTGCTTCGCTGCGCTCGCAATGACAACAGGTGGTATTCAGCTAGCGGGCGTTTTGGTCACTGTCATTGAAGCGTGCCGCCTTCTAAAGCCGGGCAGCGACTGGTGTCACGCCTCGGGAAAGCTCTCGCCCTCCTCCTGCGCCGCGGGCAGGCTGGCGTGGCTCTGCACGATCAGCCAGTTGAGGCCGTATTTCTTGAGCACATAGGTGGTGCGGCCCATGCCCTCCATCTCCTGGCCGCCGGCGACTATTTTGAAGCTCCACTCGGTGGCGGCCCAGGCCACATCGCCGTGCACCTGGCCCTTGAACCAGGTGATGTACACCTGGCGGGATTCGCTCTGGCTGATGTCCCGCTCGATCTGGGCGCGATGCTCCTCCCAACCCAGGTTGCGCTCATCAGCGCCGGTGCCGAAACCGGTCAGGCTGTCCTCTGGCGCGAAGTAGGACATGATCTCATCCACATCGCCCTTGCCGTAGGCCTCGGAAAAGCCCTCCAGGGCGATGCGCACCTGGGCGATGGATTCTTGGGCCACTGCCATGGCAAAACTCCTTTCAGGTATTCAGGCCGCCGGTCAGGTCACTGACTCGGGCTACACTCTCTTCCGCGCAGAATTGTCCCAGCTCTTGGGCGATCATCAGGCAGGCGTCGGGCCGGGAGAAGCTGGCGGTGCCCACCTGTACAGCAGTGGCTCCGGCCAGCATATATTCGGCGGCGTCGACCCCGCTGGCGATGCCGCCCATGCCCACCAGGTCCACCCCCGGGTGCTGGGCGGCCAGGGTGCCGCGCACTTGCCAGACCATGCGCAGGCCCACCGGCTTGATAGCCGGACCGGACAGCCCGCCGAAGACGTTGGCCAACACCGGTTTGCGGGTGCGGGCGTCGATGGCCATGCCCAGCAGGGTGTTGATCAGGCACACCGCCCTGGCCCCGGCCTGGGCCGCGGCCAGGGCCACGGGCACCGGATCGGCCACGTTGGGGGTCAGCTTGACCCACACCGGGGTGTCCCCGGCGGCCTCGACCGCTGCCTGGGTCACCTGGCCCACCGGCCCGGGGTCGCAGCCAAAGGCCATGCCCCCGGCCTTGACGTTGGGGCAGGAGACGTTCAGCTCCAGAGCGGCCACGCCGTCCAAACCGGCCAGGCGCCCGGCCAGCTCGCCAAACTCGTCCACGCTCTCGGCGTAGAGGTTGACCACCACCGCCGTATCCTGCCGAGCCAGCCAGGGCAGCTTCTCGGCGATGAACGCCTCCACCCCCAGGTTGGCCAGGCCGATGGCGTTGAGCATGCCGCCGGCGGTCTCGGCGATGCGCGGCGGCGGGTTGCCCTCCCGGGGCTTCAAGCTGATGCCCTTGACCACCAGTCCGCCCAACCGGGCCGGATCGAAGAAGGGGCTGTACTCGCGGCCGTAGCCGAAGGTGCCGCTGGCGGCGATCACCGGGTTCTTCAGCTCCAGGCCGCCCAGCGAGACCCTCATGTCCGGCTTGCCGCTCATGCCAGCCTCCTCCCCGCCTCCTGGCCCAGGGCGTTCCAGTTCTCCAGGCTTTGTCGCCCCATGGTCTCCTGCCAGCAGGCCAGCATCTCTTCCAGGGGCACCCCAAGCCGCCAGCCGTGATAACGCAGGTAGCTGACATGCGGGTTGCCGGCCAGGTCGGTCTCGGGCAGCATCAGGTCTTGGCCGGGGACGAACTCCACCAAATGCCAGCCGCGCTCGGCACAAAGCTGCGTATCAAAGCTGGGGGTGGCCTTGCGCCACTGGCCCCCTATCCACCATTCCACGAAGCAGTGGTAATACAGCACGTGGCCGCCCAGCATCTCAATCATGGGCGGGGGCAGGATCTTGTTTTCGATGTCAGCGAAGGCCAGGCGGGCGGGGATGCCCAGGGCCCGGGCCAGGGCCACCAGCACCGCCGACTTCTGCACGCAGTAGCCCCAGCCGCGCCGCAAGGTGTTCAGGGCCAGGTAGTCGTCCATATCCGCGAAAGGCACCTGCACGCTGTAGCGCACCGTGTCGCGCACATATTCGAACAGCCGCCCGGCGGCTCCCACGTCGTTCTTGCCGCCCCGGGCCACCCGTCGGGCCAGGGCAAACACTTCGGGGTGGTCGCACTGGATGCCCTCGGCCGGCTCCAGGAAATATTCCAGTTCGTGGCTCATCAGGTCCCCTTGAGGCTTAACAACGCCGCGCCGCCCAGCATCAGAGCCAGGCCGGCCCAGCGCACCAGGGTCATTTTCTCGCCCAGGAACAGCACCGCCAACAGCACCGCCAGGACCAGGTACAGCTCGGCGGTGGGCGCCACCAGCACCGCCGGGCCGCTCTCCAGTGCCTTTACGAAAAACACCGCGCCCACCGCACCAAAGACGCCGTAGGCAAAGGCGGGCAGGGCCCCGGCCAGCCCCGGCCAGGCGAAGCCCCGCCAGGCCACCAGGGCCACCACCACGGTGCCCGACAGCCAGCCCAAAAGCGAGGCCGTGGGCCAGCCCAGGCGGTCGGCGCAGATTTTTCCGAAAAAGGCCCACAGGCCCCAACTGACCACGCACAGGGCGATCGCCAGCCGCCAGTCGCTCCACAGCGCTGTCATTACACCCGCTCCCAGTCCACTTGCGCGGCGTCCAGCACCGGCCCCTCCTGACAGACCCGCAGGTAGCCGCCGCCGGCCGCCGGCTGCACGCAACCCTGGCAGGCGCCCACCCCGCAGGCCATGGGCGCCTCCAGGGAGACCTGGCTGGCTACCTTCTGTTTGGCGCAGATTCGGGCCACCGCCTTGAGCATGGGCAGGGGGCCGCAGGACAAAACCAGGTCCGGTTGAAGATCTTGGGAAGCAGAAAGGGATTCCTCCAGCAGGTCGGTCACCAGGCCCTTATGGCCAAAAGAGCCGTCCTCAGTAGATGTACCAAGAATGATCCGTGGTGCACCCGAAAAGGATGTCTCGGCGGCTTTTGTCTTGGCGGCAAAAAAAGAGCGAAGCCTTTCTACACTACCCCGCTCTATCCCTGCAACCAACATAGCTTCCAATCTATCTTCCAAACCTCTTATGCTTTCTTGGTTGGCGCCCCCGTTGAGGAATAGAGAAGGTATAGCCCTTTCTTCCAAAACCTTGGCGGCAAACGCCAGAGGCGCCATGCCCATACCGCCGGCCACCAGGATGGGACGTTTAGCCCCGCCCAAGTCAAAGCCCCGGCCCTGAGGGCCCCACAGGGTCAGCTCCAGGCCCGGCTCGGCCTCGGCCAAAAGCCGGGTGCCTTTGCCCCGCACCTGGTAGAGGATCAAGAGCTTGCCGCCGTCGGTGCCGTGCACTGAAAAGGGCCGGGCCAACAGCGGGTCCGGCCCCGGCGCCACCTTGAGCATCACGAACTGGCCCGGCCGGGCGGCGGCCGCGATCTCCGGGGTCTCCAGGGTGAGCAGGAAAACCTCGGGCCTCACGGCCTGGTTGCCGACCACTTTGGCCTTGACTATGGTTGTCAATTGCCCTCCTTGGCCAGGGCCACCACCGTGCCGAAGCGGCCGGTGACCTTGTCGCGGCGGTAAGAAAAGAATTCATGCGAGCACATGGTGCACCTGCCGCTGGTCTCGATGCGCTCCGGCCCGACCCCGGCAGCGACGAGTTGCGCCACGGTGGACGCCTCCAGGTCGAAGCGGTCCGTGCCCTGCACCCGGAATTGATAGAACCACTCCGGCAACTCGTTGCGGTGGTTGACGAACTGGGCGCAGCAGGCCCCCAAACCAGGCGCGATGGCGGCGTGCAGCTCACCCGGCGCCACCCCGTAGCGCTTTTTTAAAAAGGCCACGCCCGCCCCCGGCATGCCGGCCGCGTTGCCCCGCCAGCCCACGTGCAAATTGGCCACCACGCCCTTGGCCGGCGCGGCCAGCACCAGGGCTTGGCAGTCGGCGGTCTTGATCAACAGGCCCACTCCGGGTTCGTTGGTGGCCAGGCCGTCGGCCTCGCCCGGGGCGGCCCCGTTTTCCAAGGCCACTATACGGGTACCGTGCACCTGCCTGGCCCAGACCAGACGCTTCAGCCCCAGGGCCCGGGCCAGGCGCTTGCGGTTGGCGGCCAGGGCCGCGGGGTCGTCCTCCTCGCCGCCCAGGTTCAGGCTGTCAAAGGGCGGCCGGCTCACTCCGCCGGCCCGGGTGGTCACCGCGTGCACCACCCCCGGCAGCCGGGACAGCGACTGGAATTGGTAGAGCTTGAGCCCTGATATTTCATGTAGGTGAAAGGCCATTTACAATTTATTGTTAACACGGTGAATGCGCAAACAACATACTTTTTGGCATCGTAGCGTTCACATGTGCCCGGCACAGTCAGCCAGTCGCTGGCAAGATGACCCAAGGCTTGGGTTGCCAGATGGCTACACCGGGAGCTCCATTGCCCCACTAAGCAAGATGTTAACCCGACACGCTTTGCTACCGGCGGCCCGCCGGCGGCAAGCGACGGCCGGAGGTGTAGAAAAATCTACATCGAGGCCGGAGCGCGTCCGGCAACGCAGTCAGCGGCTGACTGGCGAAGCCGGGACCTGTCAAAGCTTGATTATCGGTTGGATGCGCGCACACTCCACGCCGCACTCCTCACAGGCCGCCACCACCTCGCTGAAGGGCTCCTCGGGCGAGGAGAGGATGGCGATGAACACCTTCTCCACCCCATGCCGCCCCGCCAAATCGGCCAGGTCCGCCCGGGTACCCAACACCTTGATGCCGTGGATCACCAGGCCCTGCTTGGCCGGGTCGTCGTCCACGAAACCCACCGGCCGATAGGGCAGGCCGGGGTTGTTGCGAAGCTCCCTGAGCAGCATGGCCCCGCCGTCGCCGGCGCCCATGATCAACACCGGCACCCCCTTTTTGGAGGCCACGCTCTCGGTGAAGATGCGCAGCAAAAAGCGGCAGCCGCCCACCAAGACGAAGCCCAGGATGAAGTCGATGATGATCACCGAGCGGGGGTAGAGCTCGAAGTTGAACAGGAGCACCAGGGCCAGCACCGCCAGCAGGCTGCCCAGTACGCAGGCCTTGCCCAACTGGATCATGGCGTGCACGCTGACGTAACGCCACTCGCCGCGGTAGACCTTGAACAGCCACAGGGAGATCATCTTGGCCGCCAGCACCCAGGGCAGGGAGCGGGTCAACAGGGCCATCTGCTCGCCGTCCAAATGGCCCTCGTAGCGCAGCAGCCAGGCCGAAACATAGGCCGCCGAGAACAACAGCAGGTCGGCGGTGATTTGCAGCAACTGCTTTTTAAAGAGCAGCAGACGGCCCAGGGTGGGGTTGAGCCAGCGGCGCCGGGGTTTTTGCTCGCCCTCATACACCTTGACCCCGGCCAGAAACACGCCGAAGAACACGAAAACCACCGCGGCCAGGACGATGATCACCGCCGCCAAAAGGGGCGGCACGTATTGCAGGGCCAGGGAAAGCAGACCGCAGGCCAGGCTGATGGCCAACAGTAAGAGCACCGCCTTTTTCTCGGACAGGCCCAAGAAAACCAGGCGGTGGCTGGAGTGGTCGCGGCCGCCCTGGGCGATGGAGCGGCCGTGGCTGGTGCGCTGGAAGCTGACCAGGGTGGTGTCGAACAGGGGCACCACCAAGACCCCCACCGGGATCAGGAGCGACAGGGTCAGGTGGGAGGCGCCGCCGGCGCCCAAGACCGTGCAGCCGGCCAGGACAAAGCCCAGCATCAGGCTGCCGCAGTCACCCATGAAGATCTTGGCCGGGTTGAAGTTGTAGATCAGAAAGCCGGCCGAGGCCCCGGCCAGGGCGGCGGCCAGGATGCCCATCTCCGGCGAGCCCCGGACCAGGCCGATCACCGCCAGGATGCCGCCGGCCACCAGGGCCACCCCCGAGGAGAGGCCGTCCATGTTGTCCAGGATGTTCACCGCGTTGGTCACCCCCACCAGCCACAACACCGTGAAGGGCACGTTGAGCCAGGGCCAGGGGAAGATGTCGAAGCTCAGCCCCAGGCTGACCGCCACCATGGCCACCAGGAGCTGTCCCAGGAACTTCAACTGGGGCTTTAGTTCGAAGATGTCGTCGGCCAGGCCCAAGAGAAACATGGCGGTGGCACCGCCGGCCAGGACCAAGGGCAGGCCCTCCAGGGGTCCCAGGATGAAAAAGGAGATGATGAAGGAGAGGTAGATGGCCACCCCGCCGTAGACCGCGGTGGGCTTTTGGTGCCAGCGGTCCTCGCGGGGCTCCACCACCCAGCCCAGGCGGCGGGCGGCCAGGATCACCAGGGGGGTGAGGCCGGCGGCCAGGGCCAAGCTCAAGCCGAATATGGTCAACAGGTCCATGGACGGCCCAGTTTAAGACTCCCGGGAGTCTAACGCTCCCTATAGTAGCGGATCACGGATTTGGCGATGTCGGCGATGCCCATTTGGGGCACCGTGCCCACCAGTTCCTGCAGCTTAGTCACGTCCGGCACCCGCCGGGGCATATCCTCAAAGCCCTCGGCGTAAGCCTGTTCATAGGGCACCAGCCGGATATCGGACTTGCTGCCGGCCAGCTCCTTGACCAACTGGGCCAGCTCCATGATGCTGATCTCCTGGCTGGAACCCACGTTGACCACCTGGCCCACCGCCGCCTGGCTCTGGGCCAGGGCGGCCAGGGCGGCCACCACCTCGCCCACCTCGGAGAAACAGCGGCTCTGGCTACCGTCGCCGAACACGGTGATGGCCTGACCGCTGAGCGCCTGCTGCACAAAGGTGGGCAGCACCATGCCGTAGCGTCCGGTCTGGCCCGGGCCCACGGTGTTGAACAGGCGCACCACCACCACTGGCAGGCCCCGGGCCCGGTGATAGGCCAGGGCCAGGAACTCGTCGATGGCCTTGGAGCAGGCATAGGCCCAGCGAGCCTTGATGGTGGGGCCCATCACCAGGTCGTGGTCCTCTTTGAAGGGCACGTCCTCGTTTTTGCCGTACACCTCGCTGGTGGAGGCCACGACGACCTTCTTGCCCTTCTTGTTGGCCAGTTTGAGCACCACCTCGGTGCAGCCCACGTTGGTCTCGATGGTCTTGACCGGGCTCTCCACGATGAGGCGCACCCCCACCGCCGCCGCCAGGTGATAGATCACCTCAGCGCCGTCCACCAGCTCGGCCAGCAGCGGCTCGTCGCGTACGTCGGCGATGGTGTAGCCGAAGCCGGCATGGGCCTTGAGGTGATTGATGTTGCTCATGGAGCCGGTGGACAGGTCGTCGATCACCTGCACCTCTTGGCCCTGTTCCAACAGGTGGGCGGCCAGGTGAGAGCCGATGAAGCCGGCGCCGCCGGTGATCAGGGCCTTGGTGGGTCTGGGATTGAGCTGGTTCATGAAAAACCTTTGCTATGGGTTAGGCGGGCTCAGGGCCGCCACAACACGCCCTCAGCCGCGCCCTTTTCCAGCTTGCTGCCCACCTCCTCGCCGCATACCGCGCAGGTGTAGGAGTACTTTTCGCCGCTGGGCAGCACCAATAGAAGTCGCCGGCGCACCGGCTGGGCCACCCGGCAGCGGGGGCACATAAGCCGGGTGGCCTCCAGGTCCTTATAGGACCCGCCGCCCCCTCCCGGTCTCCGGCCGGCTGGCATATTCGCTCTCCCTAGGTCAACAGCTTTAGCTCGGCCATCAGGCCGTCGGCGTAGTTCAAGAGCCACTCCCGCTGGGGGCCGGTGGCGTAGTCGGTGCAGGCGCAGCGCAGGCTGCCCTGGGCGCGCACCAGAAGCTCCAGCTTCAACGAGTCCTCCTCCAGGACCAGAGCGAAGCGGTGGGGCCCGCAATTTTCATGCTCGGCCTGGGTGGGGCTCAAAAGCTCGGCGGGCAGGTGCAGCCAGAACACCCCGGGCAGGGCCGAAGCCTGCAGCTCGGCGGTAAGGTGCTCCTCCAGCTTGCGCATGTCCGCCGGGCTGATTTCGTCGTAGAGCAAGGATCGCATGGGCTAGCCTTCCTGGTCTTCCAAGTCGCGCAACCGGCCCCAACGCCAGGCGTCGATGACGCCGTAGAGCCACAGCCCGGCCAACAGCCCGCCCAAAAGGAAAAGCCACCAGACCCCCTGGCTGACCAGCTGCTCCCTGAGGGCGGCGAATTTGTCCGGCGCCTGGGTTCCCTCCAGGGCGATCACCGCTTTGGAGAGCTGGTGGAAGGTGAAGCCCAGGGTGATCATGAACAACAGGCTGACCGCGGCCACCAAAAAGGCGCCCTTGGCGATCTGGCGGTTGACCAGTTGGCCCAGGCCGGGGATCACCAGGCCCGAGAGTATGGGGGAGACGATGGCTCTTTTCAACTCACGCCTCCCGGCCATACATGGCCAGATATTCATTGACCTTGGCCAAAAGCTCGTTGTCGATGGGCCGGCGCTGGCCGTCCACGGTCACCGGTTCGCCCGAGGCGTAGAGGATCTCCATTGCCCGGCGGATGCCCAACAGGGACCATACCTTCAGGCCGGTCATGGCGGTGAAGGCCGCCAGGGCGTCCTCGCCTTTGACGCCTTCGATCACCCGGCCGTCCTCACCATACACCGCCTGGGTTTGCTCCCGGTCCACGGCCAGGGCCACGCCGGCCACATCGAAAGACTGGCCCTGGCGCTGTCCCTCTTCCTCCAGTTTTTCCAGAAGCTCCACTTTCGTGGCCATGGAGGTGCCCACGTCGTCGATGATCAGCACCCGCCGTCCCGGCGTCAGGGCCCCGGTGACGAACTTGGCGCCCTTTTTGCTGGCCTCGCCGTGGGTCTTGGCCTCCTTGCGGTCATAGTCAAAGGCCAGATCCAGGCCGTGCTCGCTGTACAGGGCGATGGCCGCACCCTGGGCGATGGCACTGCCCTTGTAAGAGGGACCCAACAGCACCAGGGATTCATCGGCCAGGGGGCTGGCGGCCAGCCAGGCGGCAAAGCAACGGCCCAGCTCCAGGGCCAGGCGTCCGGTGCGGAACAGGCCCAGGTTCACGAAGTAAGGCGTGGTCCGGCCGTCCTTGAGCCGCAAACCCTCTGCGAAGAACAGGGCCCCGCTGGAGGCCAGCAGGGAGGCCAGTTTTTCCTGATAGGGCTGCAAGATTCCTCCTAGTTTTTCACTGCCAGCAGGCTACATTAAAGGCCGGGTCGGCGCAAGCGGCAACCTCTCGGAGTGCCTACACAAACTGCGGGATTACCAGGTACTTGTCCACCATGTGATCCGGCTGGTAGGACTCCTTGGCCTTTCTCAGGCCAGCCACCCCAAGGTCCTGTTCGCGGTTGAGGTAGGTCATCTCCGCCCAGGCGTTTTGGGCGAACAGGCGGTTGATGGCCGCGTAGATGCCGTTGAATTCCGGGTTGCCCTTTTCGATGTGGATCACCGCGGTGTCGGCGTTGAGAGCCTCGCCCAGGGAGAAGGCCTCCACCTTGCCCTCGATCAGGATCACCCCGCCCACGTAGTCCAGGCGGCCGAAGTGGTCCAGGGCCTCGTACACCGCCCGGTCCTCGCTGGCCAGGCTCTGGTGCAGGTGGCACTCCCTGAGTGCGCACCAGGCCTCCTGCATGTCCAGCACCTGGCCCACCAGGCCGGGCTCCAGGGCGCGGTACTCATAGGGGAAACTTTTGACGAACTTGTTGAAGTGGTTTTTCTTCTTGTGGAAGCGGCGGCCGGGCAGATTGGCCAACTCCTCCTGCAGGTATACGTAGTCGCTGTTGTCCCGGTCCAGTTCAACCGCGAAATCGCCGCTGTCGGCCAGGGCCCGGGCCAAATCACCGCCCACCCGTTTGAGGGCGGGCGCTTGTCCGGCCTCGGCCAGGTCGGCGCACAGGGCGGTGGCCGCGGCCAGCTTGTCGCCGGCGCCCACCGGGGGCAGGCCGAAAGGTTCCTCGCCCTCCGGCGACATCACCAGCAGCAGGCAGCCGGCCTCCTCCCGCCAGAGGGTGCGGTAACACCTGCGCCACATGAACAGGTTGGTGAAGGTCAGCTCCGAGGTGAGGGGCGGATCCGCCCTGAGGTGGGCGTCGACCACATCCCGGTCGTCAAACTCCAGTTCTTTATAGCCCTTGATCGGCAAACCTCATTCTCCCTGCATATTTCACATGGCGGAATTAACATTCAACCCGGGGCTGACCTCTTTTTGTACCGCAAATTGGGCCGCAGGCCAAGGGCCGGGCCCGGCCCCGCGGGCCGTTGACAACACTCCTACCCTGTGCGATGTTTAGGCTTTCCGGCAACGTACCCGAGGAATTAAACAGCATGAATTACCTAGAAGCGGCCGACCCCCAGGTCGCCGATCTCATCCAAAAAGAAACCCAGCGCCAGGCCTTGGTGCTGCGCATGATCCCCTCGGAAAACTACGCCTCCGACGCGGTGCTGGCTGCCTGCGGCAGCATTCTGGCCAACAAGTACTCCGAAGGCTACCCCAAGGCCCGTTATTATCAGGGCCAGGAGTTCATCGACGGGGTGGAGAGCCTGGCCCAGGAGCGGGCCCGGGACCTGTTCGGGGCCGAACACGCCAACGTGCAGCCCTATTCGGGCAGCCCGGCCAACATGGCGGTGTATTTGGGCTTGTTGGGCAAGACCGGACGGGTCATGGGCATGGACCTGGCCGCCGGCGGGCATCTGACCCACGGGGCCAAGGCCTCCTTTTCCGGCACCTACTACGACGTGCGCCACTACGGCCTGCAGCGCGACAGCGGTATGATCGACTACGACGCCGCCCGGCAATTGGCCTTGGAGTTCAGGCCCCAGATGATCTTCACCGGCGCCTCCTCCTTCCCGCGCATCATCGACTTTGCCGCCTTCGGCGAGATCGCCCGCGAGGTGGGGGCCTACCTCATCGCGGACATCAGCCACATCTCCGGCCTGTGCATCTCCGGCGACCACCCCCACCCCTTTCCCCACGTGGACGTGATCACCTTCACCACCCACAAGCTGCTGCGGGGACCCCGGGGAGGCATGATTCTGTGCAGCCAGGAACTGGCCCCCAAGATCGACAAGGCGGTGTTCCCCGGACTGCAGGGCGGACCCCACGACCAGACCACCGCGGCCATCGCCGTGGCGCTCAAGGAGGCGGCCTCTCCGGAATACAGTCAGTACTGCCACCAGGTGGTCAAAAACGCCGCCGCCCTGGCCCAGGGCCTGTTGGACCGGGACTTCACCCTGGTCACCGGCGGCACCGACAACCACCTGGCTTTGATCGACTGCGGGGCCAACGGCCTGACCGGCAAGGTCCTGGCCGAGGCCTGTGAGGCGGCCGGCATCGTGGCCAACGCCAACAAGATTCCCTTTGATCCCCGGCCGGCCAACGATCCCAGTGGTTTTCGCCTGGGCACCCCGGCGCTGACTAGCCGAGGCATGAAAGAGGCTGAGATGGACCTGATAGCCGGTCTGGTGGCCCAGGTGGCGGCCAATATGAACGACGCCTCGGCCCTGGCCAATATCAAGGAAATGGTGGCCGATTTATGCGCAGGCTTCCCGGCGCCGGGCATTCACCTGTAGTGGTGCAGTTTTTTGGACCGACAATAAATTAGTTATATTAATTGCTTACACCTATAGAGCCAAAAAAGGCAATAATTGCGGTTCAAAAATTTGTACCCGAGGAAATTTGGCTGGCAAATGACAGATTGAGGTTTAAGATCGCAAGACAATGTTATTATTGATCAAAAAAGGTATTTGCGGCTGGGGGGCAAGTTTGGCATTCCTTTTGCTTGTATAAAGGGCACCAGCTTAAAAAAATACCTTTTCTCCTTTCCAAGAGAGCGCCGGTAGTAGGGCCGGCGCTCTCTTGACTTTTCTGAATCATTAATTATGACAACTAATTATCCCGCATGGTCCGCCTGTGGGCACTGATCGACCCCAAAAATTGTGCAGGCGTTGATTTTTGTACCCGCCGTCGAATTGATGATATTTCGCACCGGGGGGTACAGGATGTCATGGATCGAAGATGGTGGCTAATGCCGGCTGAGGCTGGGGCGGCTTAACCGGCGCGCAGATGGTTGCGGTCCACAGGGCCCTTAGCCCGGATATTTCACGAAGGCCGGTCGTCCGGCTGCGCCAGCCAAGCGCTGGCGGTGTTGCCGGCTGCGCTCCAAGCTCGACGTAGCTTTGGCTATGCCTTCGCTTGTCGCTTGCCGCCAGCGTGCCGCTGGTGGCAAAGCGGGTCGTGTTATGTTGGCTCCCGCAAAGATGACTGGCTCCCGACGCGGCCCCTTGACCGCCCAAGCCTTGGGCCGCCTTGCCAGCGCTTGGCTGGCTGTGCCGGGCTTGGGTACAAACCGTACACTGATAGCGTAGACGTTTTTTTCATAACACACCGATAAATGCTACCCGCACCGCCAATGCCATCCAACCTTCGTGAAATATCCGGGCTAGCGCGGAGCCACCAAGTTTGTGATAGGCTTAGGCACTCGACCACGCGGGTAACGCGGATTTAGAGCCGGAGGTTATTGCTATGCAGTTCGTAACACGCGGTTTGCTGATTTTGCTGTTAGTGCTGGGGCTTGGCCTGGTGGGCAGCGCGTCGGCCGCCGAGTTTTCGGCCCGTGTGTTTCAATCCAAAGACGGCACCCCGGTGCACGGCAGCATTTGGGTTTCAGGCAACAAGGTCCGCATGGACATGCTCAGCGAGGCCGGCCCGGTGGTGACTATCTCCCGGGGCGACAAAAAGGTGCTCTGGATCGCCAATGTAGCCCAAAAGCAGTATTTGGAGTTGCCCGGGGTGGTGCTGGGGCCTATCTCCGGCCAGCCGGTGGATCCCAAGCTTCTGGCTGAAAAGCGCGAACTGGGCACTGAAAAGGTGGACGGCCGTCTGTGTGACAAGATCTATTACCGCTACAAGGACGCGAAAAAGGGCCGCGTGGTGGAGTGGGTCGATCGGGACCTGAAATACCCCATCAAGATCGTGCACAAGGGACCCCACGGCGCGGTGGCCACGGTGTTTGAAAAAATCAAGCCCGGCCCCCAAAAGGCCTCCATGTTCGAGATCCCGGCCGGATTTAAAAAAGTGACCCGCAAAAAGAAGTCCAGGTAGCCCCCCTTTGTCTGCAATTAGCCCGAAACCGGGCCAAAAGGTTCAAAAAAGAGTTTTTGAACCCCCATACGGGGGTTCATTCCCCGCGGCTTGCCGCGCTATAAAGCTGAATTTTCCTCTTGATACCCCGCTGCTTGCGGCGGGGTTGTTCATTAAGGGAAAGGGGAGGGTGCGTTCCGCCCCCGAGTCCAGTCGGGCGAGCGGGTATGGCAGCCCTGGGGAAAAGCTTCTTTAGCACCTAGGTACTGCTTTCTGGCGGTTTATTCTTCCGGTAGCAGCTAGTTGTGGGGCGTTGGTTGTCGTGTAACGGTTGCCAGTCAAGGGGGCTGACAAAGCCCTGTGTCAATAACTCCCGGCGGGATTCCTTGGACCGACCGGAACGAAGCTCCCCTTGGCAAATTTCCATTTTACCTGCCTCTTATTTTTTCTCTTAAAGACTCAGGATTTTTTACTCTCAGCATAGGTGCGCACCATGCCGCCGTCATAGAGCAGATCGCCGCCCACCAGATAGCGCGAGAAGCGCGAGATGCCGAAGGTGAACAAATTGGCCACCTCGATAGGCTCCATCATGTCCTTGACCCGGGTGAAGCCGCACATCACCTCAGTGACCACCTCTTCCGGGGTGATGCCCCGCTTTTCAGCCTGGGCCGGGATCTGGTTCAGGGCCAACGGCGTCTTGACAAAGGCGGTGGAGACCGTGAAGGAGCGCACCTTGCCCTCGCCCTCGGCGGAGATGGACTGGCTCAGGGCCCGAAGCGCGAACTTGGAGATGTTGTAGGAGGACTTGGCCAGGGTGGAGATGTGGCCGTGCACCGAAGCCATGTTGGCGATCACCCCCCGGCCGTCTGGCGAGCCTTTCATATGGGGAATACACAGCTTGGAGAGAAAAAACGGCGCCCGCACCATGAGGTTTTGCATGAAGTCATAAGTCTCCATGGGGAAGTCTTCGACAAAATCGATGTGCTGGATGCCGGCGATGTTGATCAGATACTTGATGCTGCCCAGGCCGGCGGCCTGGTCCACCGCCCGCCCCAGGTCGTGGTCGTTGGTCAGATCGGCCTTGATCAATACCATCTCGCCGCCCATTTCTTGGGCCATCTCAATGGTGCACGCCCCTTCCTCCTCATTGATGTCCAACCCCACCACCCTCAGGCCATTGGCCGCGGCGGCCACGCAGGTGGCCCGGCCAATGCCCGTGGCTGCGCCAGTGACGATGATTACGTTGTCCAGGTTGAAGTCGTCATCTGGCAGCAGGAGGATATCGTTTTTCTCGATCACCGGTTCGCTGATGTCCATAGCGGTCTCCAGGGGCATGAGGGTGTTGTGGGAGAGCGCCGGTGGCTCGGCACCGTGCCCATAATAAACCAAA
>JANQFN010000173.1 GCA_028277825.1 Desulfarculaceae bacterium | reverse complement strand
GCCAAGTCCCGGAGGACAAGAGAAGGGCGTTGATAGAAATCGTACGTAATCGGGCAAAAAAATACGGCATGGATAAGTTGCCTATAGAGGATATGGGCGCTTAGCCATTTGTAGTTATAGGGATTGTTTTTCTCAGCCTTGTGTCGACATAAAATCTTGGCAAACAAAGGAGAAGAAAAATGAAGAAAGCTGTTTTGGCCTTGTCATTGTTGGCGATAGCCGTGTTGCTTGTTCCAACGGCGGCATCGGCGAAAGAACCCATAAAAATCGGGGTGCCCATGACCCTGGTGGGCATTGCCGCCCAAGTGGGTATTGATAACAAGAACGGCATAATGCTGGCGGCTAAGCAAAAGAAGACCCTCCTGGGACGCCCCATCAAACTGATCATCGAAGACGTGGAAGGCAAGTCGGAGATCGGAATTCGCAAGGCGGAAAAGCTTGTCTTCAAGGATAAGGTGGTAGCCATTCTTGGCGTGGCGTTCAGCGGCGTGGGCTTGGCCATAGCCGGGGAGATGGACAGGCTGAAGGTTCCCTTTTTGACCGCCAACGTGATGACACCCAAGTTCTATGGCATCAGCAAATATGTTTTCCGGGCCGGCCAGCTTGCCGATGACCAGGAGGCCGTGGCAAATGTCCTGGGCATAATCGCTGACCCCGATCTGGCCAAGCGCGAATATTATGTTTTGGCTGATGACTATTCCTGGGGCCATAGCTGCGCGGAAGCCTTTGTTTCCCTGGCCAAAAAGAAGGGCATCAAGCTATACAATCCCAAATTCGATAACGCCGCGCTGAACGTGGTGGACTGGTCTCCCTTTGTGAGCAAGGTCTCCTCCTCGGGCTCCAATGGTATGTACTCCTGCCTGCGCTCCCCCATCCTGCCGCGCTTTGTGGCCCAGGCCTACAACTTCGGGCTCATGAAAAAAATCAAAGTGGTGGCGGGCGGCTCACCCAGTGAAGCCGCCTTGGAAGCCGGCGGCAAGAGCCAGGTGGGCATCGTCACCGCCTGCGCCTGGTCCTGGGATATTAAGACCCCCAAGTCTCAGGCATTCGCCAAGGCTTACTGGGACGAGTTCAAGGCGGTGCCCCCCTCCCAGGGTGCCCAGGCCTACGTTGGGGCCATGTTGCTTTTCAACGCCATCGAAAAGGCCGGCAGCACCGATGCGGACAAGATCATCGCGGCGCTTAAGGGCTCCAGCTATGACGGACCTTATGGCGTGGTGCGCATTTCGCCCAAAGACAACTGCGGCAGAACCCCCGCTGTCCTGACCGAAACCCAGTTGGCTCCTCCCAATCCTTATGGGGCCAAGATTATTAAGAAGGTGTTGGTCAATCTGAGCGCGGCTCAGGTGGGCCCCCCCGAGTAATGCTGAGGCCGGTGGCCAACAGGGCTTAAATGGTGGAGGGCTGAGGATTGAGCACGAAACAACTCAGCCCTCCATCATAAGAAAAAGATTTCTGATTTGGGGTGTCTGGTTTTGCCTGTCCTGACTTGGCGGTGATCAGCATGAGGACTCAGGACGCATTGAGTCCCGCCATTCCCAAGGTTAAGTAGAGAATATAGTCCCCAAGGCCAGGTGAGGACTAAAAGCAATTTCGGGGTGACAACATGGACGGACACATTTTTATAGTCCAAACAGTGCTTAACTGCTTGGTTTTAGGCGGCCTATTCTTTTTGATTGCAATCGGTTTGAATATTATCTACGGCATAAGCCGGGTAATTAACATTGCCCACGGTTCTCTTTACGCATTGGGGGCATATTTTGGTTACACATTAGTTGCAACCGGTTTAAATTTTATGTTCGCATTAATTTTGGCCCCGCTAATGGTGGCAATCGTCGGCATAGTCATAGAGAGGGTCATTCTGTTGCCGACTCGCGATAGACCCATGGTCTATACATTGATCCTGACCTATGGCCTTATGGTTTTTATGGACGGTCTGCTAAAATATATTTGGGGCGATCAAATTCTTTTTATTCATCCTCCGGATTTTCTCAGCGAATCCCTGACAATAGCTGGTGTCCCTTATCCGTTTTACCGATTTTTCATACTCATGGCCACTGTAGCCTCGATGGCCAGTTTATACATGCTTATTGAAAAAACCAAAGTGGGTATCATCATGAGAGCCGCCAGCACCATACCGGAAATGGTTTATTCGCTGGGCATAGACATGAAACTTGTTCACGTGGGAGTTTTCGCATTTGGTTGTGCGCTTGCGGGATTAGGGGGAATCATCGCGGGACCTCTGTTTACAGTTTATCCCATGATGGGCGGCGAGATGTTAATCAGTTGTTTTGTTGTATTGGTTGTGGGGGGGTTGGGTAGTATTAAAGGCGTAACATTGGCTGCATTATTGATCGGAACTGTTCAAACCCTGGGCTTCGTTTTTATAACAGACTACGCAATGGTGATTGTCTATGTGATGATGGCGCTTATTCTCCTATTCATGCCTAAGGGAATACTTGGTGAGGGAAAATTCGAATGATGAGCAGCATATCGATGGACAACAGCCGTTTAATGCCAAGGGCTAAACTGTACAAATATATTGCGTGGCTATTAATGTTTTTAGTCCTGATCCTACTACCATATTTTATCACTAATCCTTTTTACCAAAGGCTGGTGACTGAAATACTTATCTACGGCCTTTTGGCCATGAGCCTTGATGTTATTTTGGGGTACACCGGCCTATTGTCTTTCATGCATGCGGCCTATATGGGTATCGCGGCATATACCGTTGGCATATTCGTTGTGTATGTAGATGCGCAAGCGTCTCTATGGTTTACTTTTTTGCTGGGCGTGACAGTTGTGATTCTCATCGCCTGGCCTGTGGGATGGCTACAAGTAAGGACTGGTGGCTTTGCTTTCGCCTTACTTACCATTGCTTTTGGCATGATGTATTACACGTTGGTTTGGAAATCAAGAGACATAACAGGAGGTGATGATGGTCTCTTTGGCATAACACGTCCCACAATCGCTATTGGCGACTGGGTGTTAGGCAGTACAAGCAACCCAGTAGACGTATATTATTTTACGCTTTGCGTTGTGGCTATTTGCTTTTTCCTGACCAAACGAATCATGCAGTCCCCCTTCGGTGCGGTATTGGAATCAATAAGGGAAAACGAAAAAAGGGCTGCATTCATAGGGGTTAACGTCAGGAGATACAAGTTGCAAGCGTGGATTTTGGCCTGCGCCCTGGCGGGTGTTTGTGGAGTATTGTTCACTTATCTAAAGGGTTCGGTGTCTCCCACAATGATGGACGCCAGCGCTGGCGGTTCGGTCTTAATGATGACTCTGCTTGGCGGTTTGGGAACTTTGTGGGGCTCATTCGTTGGCGCAGGACTATTCATATTCGGACAGGACTATATCAGTACAATGACGGAACATTGGATGATATTTATGGGTTTGGCCGTTATGCTACTTGTTATATTCATGCCTGCAGGAGCCGCTGGTCTCGTGAACCGTTTCATAACTAAAAGCAAAGACTAGGTGTGTAATGTCTATAGTACTGAAAACCGACAACCTCAGTAAATCATTTGGCGGAGTCAAGGCGGTTCATAACGCTAACATTAATGTTGAAGAACGGAAGTTGAAGGCTGTTATCGGACCTAACGGGGCAGGTAAAACTACTTTTTATAATGTGCTTACAGGATATTTCTCGGCTACTAGTGGTGAAGTATATTTCATGGATCGCAATATCACCAAAATGCCTATTCATGAGATTGTTAAGTTAGGCATTTGTCGAACATTCCAGATAAACACGTTATTTATTGGGGCAACAGTATTCGAAAATGTTCGTATAGCTTCACAGATTAAGAATGGAGGTTCTTATAAAATATTATCCTCCAGAAGAAGTTTAAAAAATGTCAATGATAAAACGTGGGCCACTTTAGATAAGGTTGGCTTGAAAGATAAAGCGAAGTCTTTTGCAAACGAACTTTCCTATGGAGATCAAAGGTCGCTCGAAGTGGGAATTGCCTTGGCTGGAGAGCCAAAAATATTGCTTCTTGATGAGCCCACGGCTGGCATGTCGGACGGAGAAACAAAGCGTATAGCTAGTTTAATAAGGGAACTGACTAATGATATTACAGTGGTTTTGGTAGAACATGATGTTGAATTAGTTATGTCTATATCCGATAGCATATCAGTTATGAACCAAGGCGAAATAATAGCAGAAGGTACACCGGAAGAAATACGGAAAAATGAATTAGTTAAAAAAGCCTATCTCGGGGAAAGGAAAAATTAATGAGGATATTGGAGCTTGATAATATCCATGCCTACTACGGAGATAGCCATGTAATACAAGGTTTATCTCTATACGTTGATAAAGGAGAGGCCGTCTCCATTATTGGACGCAACGGAGTTGGTAAGACAACAACTCTCCGCTCTATTATGGGTCTTACACCACCTGCGCAAGGAACCATTAAAATTAACGGTGAGGACTCAACGAAGTGGACCACGAACAAAGTTGTCACTAAGGGCCATGTTGCTTATATTCCAGCCGAAAGGCACATATTTCCCGGGGTAACTGTGGAGGAAAATCTAAGAATTGCAGAGCGTAAAAGCAAAAAAAACGATCAATGGAATTTAGATTTAATCTACAATAAATTCCCGATTCTCGCGGAAAGAAGAAAACAAGACGGTGCGACCCTTAGCGGCGGGGAACAGCAAATGCTGGCTATTGGCAGAGGCCTCATGAGTAATCCCAGCATAATGATCCTCGACGAGCCTTCGCAGGGGTTGGCGCCATTGATTGTGGAGACTGTGGTCGACACAATTAAGCAACTTTGCAAAGATCAAACATTAACGCTTATCTTGGTAGAGCAAAACTATCATGTAGCTATGGATCTGGCATCACGCCATTATTTGATGGAAATAAAGGGGAAGATCGCCTGTGACATGAGTAGCCAAGAATGCCAGGAAGACTTAGACAAACTTATTAAACACCTAGGTGTTTAAACTCACGAGTTGCAACGCAAAACTTCGCTACGATACAGATAGCGCTAGCACCAAAAGGAGAATACGGCCATGGATTTCCGACTAACTGATGAGCAAAAGAGCATCATTGAAACCATAGACAAACTGGGAGTCGATCAGTTTGCTCCCAAAGCAGCTTACTGGGATGAAAACCATGAGTATCCCTGGGAGAATTTACATAAACTTCGCGAGCTTGGCTATTTGGGGATGACCATGCCTAAAAAGTACAACGGGCAAGAACGTCCGCTGATTGATGCAATTCTGGCCATCGAGACCGCTGCGAAGTATTGTGGAGTCACCGCCCGAATCTTAGTTGAAACCAATATGGGCGCGCTTGGCTGCGTCATGGCTTATGGTACCGAGGAACAAAGAGAGCAGGTGGCTCACCGTGTACTGGTGGAAGGGGACAAGCCGGCAATAGGGATGACCGAACCTGAGGCTGGCACTGCTCTAACCGATCTGAGAACCAAAGCTGTCAAGGATGGAGACTCTTACATTTTAAACGGCACCAAACACTGGATAACCGGTGGCGGTATATCGGTCACTAATCTCATCTTTGCCAGGTTCATTGAAAATGGCAAGGACCTTGGCATTGGCGGCATATTGGTGGACAAGGGGCATCCCGGGTTCACGTTTGGCAAGGTTGAGCGGGCCATGGGGTTGAGGGGCATACCTGAAACAGAACTTATTTTTGAAGACTGTGTAGTCCCGAAGGAAAACGTGGTAGTTCAAGGAGAGGGTAACGAGGGCTTCAAAAAACTGATGTACGGATACAATGGGCAACGCGCTGGTGCCAGTTCGGTTGCCTTGGGTCTTGCACAAGGAGCCCACAACCTTGCCATAGAGTGGATGGAAAAAAGGGAAGCTTTTGGACGTCCCCTCAGCGAGTATCAAGGCCTGCAATGGATGATGGCCGAAGCGGAAATTAAAATCGCTGCGGCGCGTTTGCTCATATATCAAGCAGCATGTAACGCTAGAGACCTCCCCAACAATGTGAAGCTGCCGCATATGGATGAGAGTTCCATGGCCAAAGCCTATACAAGCCATGCGGCCTTTGAGGTGGTTAGCGAGAGCCTCCAAATGTTTGGAGCATACGGCTATTCACAGGATCTGCCCCTAGAGCGGATGTTACGAGATGTAAGGATGTTCCAGATTGGAGGTGGAACCACTCAAGCTCAAATAAATATGGTGGCCCGTTCTGTCTTCAAGCGTAAGTTTAAGAATACAAAATGAATGTGACCCGCTAAAAAAATGTGGGAGGCTGACTGCTATGAGTAATAAATTACCACTGCAAGGCATCACGGTGCTGGATTTCACCCGCGTGTTGGCCGGGCCGTATGCAACCATGATGCTTGGAGATATGGGCGCAGATATAATAAAAGTTGAGCCGCCCGAAGGTGATGAAAGTAGGAGTTGGCCTCCCACTCTCAAAAAGGGTGAGAGTGGATATTTTATGGCTCTAAACCGCAATAAAAAATCCATCACACTTAACCTTAAGGACCCAAGGGCAAAAGACATCGCTCAAAAGCTGGCTCAAAAGTCAGACTTTGTTATTGAGAATTTTACCCCAGGAGTAGTAGAGAGGTTGGGTATTGACTACGCGACCTTAAAGACTGACCATCCAGAGTTAATATACTGTTCTGTGTCTGGTTTTGGACAAGATGGGCCATACAAACACAAGAGAGCATATGACCCAATAATTCAAGGCATGACCGGCGTTATGTCAGTTACAGGCGAAAAAGAACGGCCACCGGCCAAGGTGGGTATCCCCATTACTGACCTTGTGGCGGCTATATATGCAGTGACCTCTTTACAAGCGGCTTATATTCATCGTTTAAAAACTGGGGAAGGGCAGTATATCGACATCGCTCTATATGATTCAATGATATCCCTTTTGACAGTTATGGGTATGGAATATTTTGCCACAGGCGAGGCACCGGGTAGATGGGGTCTCGACCACATTCATCGTGTTCCTGCCCGAGCTTTCGAGACCAAGGATGGACAGTACATACAGATCGCGGCTACCAGTGACAAAATGTATTCAAAATTTTGTAAACTAATTGGAGCCCCTGAGCTCATTGAAGACCCTAGATTCGACACCAACAATAAAAGAGTTAAAAACCGAGAGGAGATCATGCCTATTCTAGAAATGAAAATGCGCGAAAAAACTCTTCAGGAATGGTCAGATATGTTTAATGAGGCCAAGCTGCCTTGTGGGTCAATAATGGGGCTGGATGAGATTTTTAAGGACGATAATATTGCTGCCAGAGATCTTCTGTTTGAAATGGATCATCCAGTCGAAGGTAAAATACCTCAGATAGGTTTTCCCTATAAATTTTCCGGCACATCGTCCCAGGCTAGGTACCGTCCCCCACAGTTAGGCGAGCACAATGAAGAAATTTTGGGTGAATGGCTCGGTTTAGCGCCTATGGATATTGAGCTTTTGAGGGAAGGGAAAGCTATATAACTACATTTACATAATTATATTAATAATGAGAGGAATAACTCATGATTAAGATAGCAGCCTTAATTATACTTTTTTCAGCTATTATATTCATGACTGTGGTTGGTGATTATACACCACAATTTTTTCAAGAAAATAAATCACTGTGGTCATTATTGTTATCATCAGTTATCATATTAAGTTTATTTTTATATGGTTATATAGGAGTAAAAGAAAGTAAAAAAAATAATGGAAGGGAGGATGGGTACCTATGAAGCTTTAGTATTAGAAAAGATTATCTGAAAATCAGTTTAATGCTTATAGCTTTGAATGATTAATTAAGATGTGTGTTTGGCTCTTTTTTAAAATTATGATATTTCAATCTCCGTTTATAGGTGGGAAAATAACTACCAAGTCTACCTCCTGTAAATCGTGTTCCAGCCCGCCAAGAAGTATGCGGTAGTTATCGCCGTTTAATAAGAGCTGCAAGTGAGGTTACTGTTCTCTACTGCCCTGAAGATAAAGCTCATCCGCCATGTGGCTTTCCAAAACGCTCCGCCAGTTGAGCCAATAGGTTGGACAGAATTGGTGGACGAGGTTGCATTTAGATCTATGCGTGGCAACCCATTACTTCCCTGATTCCCAGAAAGCCTTTTACGACAACATTTGTTTGGTATCATACATGCATTTACACTGAACAAGATAATTATACACCTGTTTGATTTGTATGGAGTTGCCACGCAGTTTTTGTTATGAAGGTATATACACCCTGAAACTGCGTGTTGGAGTTAATTCCCATAGGAGAGGGTGGCGACATTCTAGGAATAAACAGTTTTGAGTGAATTCTCAGTTTTTAGTATACTTTCTGAATCTTTTAAGTGTTAGCCAAAGGGGGCAGGGTGAGTATTAGGGAAAAGAAATTTAAATTCGCGTTGGTGGGGCATTCTCTCGAGTTGGCTAATTTGGTTAGGGAATCCTATAACCCTAATATTGAAGAGGTGGAAGCCAAGGTTGTCAGCCTAGAAGAGGCTGTTCCAAAAGCAAGAAATCTTCTTGAAAGTGGAGCAGAGGTTATTTTGGGCCACGGGGGGACAGGAAAGCTAATTTTACAAGTCCTCGGCCAGCCGGTGGTCAATATCCCGAGGACCGAACTGGATATAATTACTGCCTTTGTAAAAGCTCGCCGTTACGGGCGACGCATCGGATTGACAAGTTTCGCAAGTCCCACAGATGGCATTGATATTATTGCAAGGCTCCTGCACATAGAGGTCCGCCAGTTAATTTTTAATAATAAGACAGAGTTAGAGCAGGAAGTCCACTCCGCCTATTCGGATGGTATCCACGTCATTGTTGGAGGTGGCACCAGCAGAAAAATAATTGTGTCACTCGGTGGAAAAGGAATTGTAGTGCTGCCAAATCAGAATATAGTGGAAGAATCTCTAAAGGAGGCCAGGGCAATCGCCTCTGCCCGCAGGGGAGAGGCGGAAAATGCAGAACGAATCAAGACTATTCTTCAAATGACTGAAGACGGCGTTATAAGTATCGATCGAAACGGAAAGATTGATGTTTATAATGAGGTAGCTGAGAGAATATTAAGCCAAAAAATCATCAGGTTAGGAGAAGAGGCACAACATGATTTGTTAAAAAAATTAAATCTTATTGATGTGTTAAACGGGGACCAGCCAAGAATCGATGTTATTACAAAAGTCGAGGGGAAAAATATGCTAATCAACACCCATCCCGTTAAGGTCAATGGGAAGGCACGGGGGGCCGTTGCTTTTATTCGTGAAGTGGAAAGAATTGAAAACATTAGCAGGAAGCTTAAGGAGAATCTTTATCTAAAAGGTTTTGTGGCTAAACACAACTCCACTGATATAAAAGGTGAAAGTAAAGGCGTTAAGGCTCTCTTGGAAAAAGCAAAAAAATATGCTGCCACGGATGCCACCATTTTGATCCAAGGCGAGACAGGGACCGGTAAAGGCCTTCTGGCTGAGGCCATACACAACTTGAGCCCCAGGAGGTTAGAGCCCTTTGTGGCTGTCAACTGTCCTGCCCTTCCTGAAGGCCTTTTGGAAAGCGAACTTTTTGGATATGAGGAGGGAGCCTTTACTGGAGCAAAGAGAGGTGGCAAGGTTGGCTTATTTGAAATGGCTAACAATGGAACCATTTTTCTGGACGAGATCGCTGATATCCCCCATAGTGTCCAAGTCAGGCTGCTCAGAGTTGTTGAAGCCAAGGAGGTTATGCGTGTTGGGGGTGATAGGTACGTGCCGGTGGATGTAAGAATAATCAGTTCTTCTAATAAATATCTTCGGCGAGAAGTTGAAAACGGTGAGTTTAGAAATGATCTTTATTTTCGTCTTGCCTTCTTAAAGTTAAGAGTTCCCCCTCTGCGAAACCGCTTTGAAGATATAGCTTACATTATCAGCGATATTATTAATAAATATAATAAATCTGAAAAAGTAATTATAAATAAATTGCAAGAAAAATTGAAAGATTATTCTTGGCCAGGCAATATTAGGGAGCTGAGGTCTTTCATAGAAAGCTATTTTATTTTAATTGATGATTCAGCAGACCATGACTTAAGTATATTTGAGAGTCTACTTAATGAATACAGATTTCAAAATAACTACGATAGATTAGAGCAGAATGAGTTAGAAAGAAAACCTGTAGCGACTTTTGATAAAAAATTGAAAGAACAAATCAGAGAATACGAAAAAAATGTTATAAAACATACATTGGAGGCCTGCCAGTTCAATAAAAAAGAAGCGGCAATTAGGCTAGGTATAAGTACCAATACACTTTGGCGAAAAATGCAAGACAGGTAAATATAATCTGCCCTAGTTTAGAAAAGCGTTGACAGTTTAGGTCTCTACAAGAAGGAGTCATGGCCTTCCGGTTAAGATGATTCGAACCAAAAGAACATCTTAACTAGGTGGAAGGACCATGACTCAGCAACAGTATATCATCAACCGAAAGCTCAATGTCTTGGAGTTGGGCCAGACCCTGGGCAACATCTCCGAGGCCTGCGCAAGCTGGGAATCAGCCGCCAGCACTACTACGACATCAAACAAGCCATAGAGGAAGAAGGCCTGGAAGGTCTGCTGGAGAAGAGCCGCCGGATGCCCAGGATCGGCAATCGCGTGGCTCCCGAGATAGAACGGAAGGTGCTAGATTACTCCTTACACTTTCCCACCCACGGCCAGACCCGGGTGGCCAACGAACTCAAGAAGGAAAGCTTCCAGATCAGCGCCGGTGGCATTCGCAGCATCTGGCAGCGCCACGATCTGACGATCAAGGCTTTGCGCCTCAAGCGTCTGGAGAAATGGGCGGTTGAAAACACCGAGGTGCTCACCGAATCCCAGGTCCAGGCCCTGGAAGCGGCCAAGGAGGAGAAGGAAGCCTATGGGGAAGTGGAAAGCCCCCATCCCGGCTTTCTCCTGGCCCAGGACACCTGCTACGTAGGCACCATCAAGGGCATTGGCCGCATCTATCAGCAGACGACCATTGACACCAACAGCAACATGGGCTTTGCCAAGGTATATAGGGAGAAAACAGCGCTGACCGCCGCCGATCTACTCAACGATAAGGTATTGCCCTTTTTCGATGGCCACGGCATCCGGGTGCATCGGGTGCTCACCGACAACGGAGTCGAGCTGTGCGGCCGCAAGGACAGCCACCCCTATGAGCTTTTTCTGCACCTCAACGACATCGAGCACACCCGCACCAAGGTCAGGCGTCCCCAGACCAACGGTGCGGTGGAGAGGCTGCACCAGACCATCCAGAACGAATTTTATCAGGTGGCCTTCAGGAAAAAGCTCTACCACACTATCGAGGAGATCCAGGCCGACCTGGATACCTTCATGGAGCAGTACAACACCGAGCGCACCAACCAGGGCCGCTACTGCCAGGGGCGCACCCCTTTCCAAACCTTTTTGGAAGGCCTGGAGCTATATCAACAGCATGTCTATGAAGGGATAGAAATCAAGGACGCTGCGTAGTAACTTGAACCATCTGCCGGAAGGCCAAACTGTAAACGCAATTAGTGACTAGAGTATATGTCCATTAACAAAAACTGAAATTTATGCCATTAGTTCTGACGGCGTACAACATGCGGGCATTCCTTATAATCTGCAATTCCAGGTCGGTCCTTTGTAGGCCAGCAGTCCCCGGAGCTTGCATTGTCTGCCTGATATCTATCCCATACCTGGAAACCTAAAGCAGTTTAGTTTACTATGAGGAATTCACTCTGCGGCAGATAACATCATGCCATTTGTATTGATGGTGCCAACACCCGGGGCAAGCCAGGGTCCCTGGATCCCCCATTAGGCTAGGTGCTTGTGTTTCTCTGAAAAATAATGTAGTACTATGTGTACTTACATAGTATACAGTTTTAATATCAAATAGATAGGCACCATGAAACTCTCACACAAGGTTTTCCTGACCCTTCGCGATCGAATTGTGAGCCTTGAGTATCCTCCTGAAACCCGGCTAGTTGAGGAGGAACTTTGCAAAGAATTTCAGGTCAGCAGAACGCCGCTCCGCGAAGCCTTGCAACAGCTTAGCGAAATGAACCTGATCCAGTCGATGCCACGCTATGGGACCATAGTCAAACCGATTAACGTCAATGAAGTACGTAATGCCTATGAGGTCAAAGTCCATTTGGAATCCTTGGCAGGGTCTTTGGCGGCCCAAAGGATTACAAGCGGCGAACTGGAAAAACTGCGCCTTATTTTGGATGATTTTCAGTCTGCCTTTGAAAAAGGGGAAGGCACCACGGAAAAAGACGTTCAATTTCACGAGGGCGTTTACGAAGCCACTCACAACGATGTTTTGGAAAATTCCCTAAAAAAACTTACCAGCCGGTGTATCAGGCTTTGCCGCGTGCTCATCCCGCAACATCTGGGCACCTCGCACAGCCTGGTTACGCTCTCCGAGATTTACGAGGCCATCAAGGCCAGGGATTCTGAATTGAGTGCCAGACTCTGCCAGGAACACTCGCAGCATTATCTGGATTTATTGCGCGAGTCCGCCCTCTGATCGCAACCATCCCAGCGAATATGGAAATAGTTCCTAATTGCCCACCGATGGGCCCGATCTGGGGTAGGTGTTCACCTCATTACCTCGTATCGAGCAAAAAATCAATTGCCCGCACATTGATAACCCTTGTTTTGTTCAATATTGCCTGTTAGCACAATAGTCCGTTGAACCCCCATACGGGGGTTCATTCCCTGCGGCTTGCCGCGCCAGGAAGCTGAAATTTTCCCCTTGATACCCCGCTGCTTGCGGTGGGGTTGTTCATTTGTTACCAATGCTCTCTTATGCCTAAATTGCACAGTTTTTTCTTGACTCGGCCATTTTTCACATGTTATTGGTATTTTTATTATTATGATTATATGTGTATTTAATGTATACAATAATTAAATCAAATAGTTAGATCGTTTGGCTGGCTGTCGGTAAAATGGTGGCAACACGGGTCCAATCATGGCCCAACGATGAGGCAACATCCTTTGCGCCATCATGAGCCCAGAATCAATTTGTGTGCACATGAACGTTTACGGCAAGCAAATGCCGTCGGACTAGCAAACCAAGAAATAATGAGGAGGACGAAATGCCAAAAAAGAAAACCATCCTGATGTTGGCTACATTGCTCTGTGGGGCAATAGCCTTGGGTTCGGTTCAGCCCGTCTTTGCCGACAAGAATTTGGTAATAGCCGGTTCTTCGGTCAAGGGAACCTGGTATCGTTTCGCGGGTGGTGTTGCCTCGTTGGTCGACAAGTATATCCCTGGTTACAAGGCCACGGCCCAGCCCTCACCAGGTTCGGTTAAAAATGCGCGCGACCTCAAAACCGGGGAGATTGATCTGGGCATGTTGCTTCCCAGCGCCGCTTTCCAGGCTTATAACGGCGAAAAGCCCTTCAAGTCACCCCTCAAGAACCTGAGGGCTGTTTACAATACTTACTCCTTCCCCATGCACATCATTGTAAAGCAGGATTCCAAGATCAAATCACTGGCTGACATGAAGGGCAAGACCATCGGCACCGGTCCTCCCGGCTCCGTTTCCATGTTGATATCCCGAGTCATTCTGAAAATGGCCGGCGTCAACCCGAACGAAGTGAAGTTCCGTAGCCTTTCGCCCGGTGAGAACACCTCCGCTCTGGCCGACGGCAACATTGATGTTTCCTTTGTTTTGACCGGCACCGCCTCGGCCGCCATCAGCCAACTGATGACCATGCACGAGGTTCGTTACGTTCCCATGAGCGCAGCAGTCTTGAAAAAGACCAACGCAAAGTACCCCTACATGGTGCCCGGGGTCATCAAGGCCGGAACCTATGAGAGGGTCAAGACCGATGTGCCCTGCATCACCATGTGGGGCTTGATGTGTACCACCACAAAGATGAGCAATGACCTCATCTACCAGATCACCAAGGTCACCTTCGAGCACAAGCCGGAGCTAGTGAAAATCCTGAAACTGGTCAAGGAAATGACCCCCGCCAACGGCGGTAACAACGTGCCGATTCCCCTGCATCCCGGTGCTGAGAAGTACTACAAGGAAAAGGGTGTTCTAAAATAAATTTTTCACGGGCTGACAACCGGTGGGCTTCGCGGGTCCACCGGCTGCTGGTCCCGTTCGGTTTGACTTTTCCTGGCGGGTTTAATCAAGGCAGGCGTTTATAAGTGCTTGGGGGCAATCAGATGCCGGTCGGCTCGCGGCCGGGTAGTTCACTTTTTTCAAATATCAATAATCAAATTCAACCGGCGATTGTGGAGAAATTAGGAGCATGAGCGATTCTAAGGACAATGTGGCCGGCGCCAGCCGTAGGGCGGGGGTGTGGTTCTGGGTGGCAACGGGCATAGGCGTAACAATGTCCCTCTTCCAGCTTTATACCGCTGGTTTCGGTTCATTCCCGCCCATGATTCAAAGAAGCATTCACATGGCCTTTGGTGTCGCCTTGGGTTTCATGTTGTATCCATTATTAAAAGACCGTCCCGGCTCCAAGGCCATAAGGGGCCTTGACCTTTTGTTGGGGGCGGCGGCGGTCTTTGCCTGCCTGCATATAGTATTCACCTATGACAGCCTTGTGGACCGCATGGGCCTGCCGACCACCATGGACTTGGTCTGCGGCGGGATACTGTTGGTGCTGCTGATCGAGATAGGCCGCCGCACCATCGGCTGGCCCCTGCCCATCATAGCCATCTGCGCCTTGCTCTATAATTACCTGGGCGCTTATATGCCGGGCATGCTGGCCCACCGTGGCAAATCCATCGAAAGCATAATCTCCTACCTGTACACCACCACCGAGGGAGTGTTCGGGCTGCCCATAGCCATCTCGGCCACCACGGTATATGCCTTTATCTTATTCGGCACATTTCTGGTCAAATCGGGCACCGGGGACTTCCTGACGGATTCCGCCTACTCATTGGCCGGCACCTCACCGGGGGGGCCGGCCAAAATCGCCGTATTGTCCAGCTCCTTTTTCGGCATGATTTCCGGAAGCGTGGTGGCCAACGTCGTCAGCACAGGTTCATTCACCATTCCCTTGATGAAAAAGATCGGCTTCAAGCCGTATTTCGCCGGTGCCGTGGAAGCCACAGCTTCCACCGGGGGGCAGATTATGCCCCCCATCATGGGCGCCGCCGTTTTCATCATGGCCGAGATCGTCGGCGTCCCTTACGTGCAGATATTGTTCGCGGCGGCTATCCCGGCGGTTCTTTATTTTCTGTCGCTTCTGTTGGTGATCCATTTCAGGGCGCTCAAGATGGGCATTGGCGGGTTGAATAAAAGTGAGTTGCCGGTTTTAAGCAAGGTGCTAAAAGCCAAAGGACATTTGATCATCCCGCCGGTGATGCTGGTGTTCGTGTTGACGGTGATCCGCTACAGCCCCATGAAGACGGCCTTTCTGACCCTGCCGGTGTTGATTCTGGTGGCAGCCATGCGCAAGAACACCAGGTTGTCGCTCAAAGATTTTATCGACGCCATGAAAGACGCGGCCTTTATCTCGGTACAGATCATTGCGGCTTGCGCACTGGCCGGTATCGTCATGGCGGTGGTCACCCAAACCGGCCTGGGGCTCAAATTTTCCAACCTGCTGATCACCCTGGCCCACAATAGCCTTTTCCCGACCCTGTTCCTGGTGATGGTCGTATCAATTATCCTGGGTACTGGGGTCACCACTTCGGCGGCCTATATTGTGGCTTCGCTTCTGGGGGCAACTGCGCTTGAACAGTTCGGGGTGCCGCCCATAGCGGCTCACCTGTTCATCCTCTATTTCGCGGTGATCAGTTTCATCACTCCGCCGGTGGCCATCGGGGCCTATGCGGCGGCAGGCATTGCCGGCGCCAACCCGTTTAAGACCGGGTTCGAGGCCACCCGGATCGGCATAGCCGGCTTCATCGTTCCCTTCATGTTCGTCTACGGTCCCTCGCTTTTATTGATCGGTTCGGTCTGGGAGGTGATAACCACCAGCGTGACCGCAATTGTCGGCATCCTTGCCCTGGCGGCATCCCTGGAGGGTTATCTTCTGCACCGCTGCCCCTTGTGGGAGCGGTTCGTACTATTCGGGCTAGCCCTGTTGCTCATCAAGCCGGGCCTTTTGACCGACGGGATCGGGATCGGCGGCATGGCCTTGATCTTCTTGATGCAATGGCGCTCCAGAAAAAACCAGACCGGGGGGCCGCAACCCTCTCCGCAGGTTGGCTGATGAAGCTCCCGTGTCTGGTCTGGCCGTTTTGTAGGACAAAGAATTCGCTTGGACTAAAGCCCACCGAGGCACTCAATATTCCATTTTCTTCTGGGCCGGTTTGCGATCAAACGGCAAAGAGGGAGAACTAAGTTATGACGGCAAGTGAAATCAAAACTGATGTGTTGGTGGTGGGTGGCGGCGGCGCCGGGTTCCGCGCGGCAATCGGCGCCAGGGATAAGGGGGCCGAGGTGTTGCTCTTGAGCAAAGGACCATTGGGCCGTTGCGGGGCCACCCCCATGGCCGGGGCCGATTACACTCTTGACGGCAATAGCCTGCGCGAGCTGGGGTTTTACGGAGAGCCCATTGACAGCAAAGAAACCTTTTTCGAGGACATCGTCAAACAGGGCTTCTACTTGAACAACCAAGAACTTTTAGAACAGTACGTAAACACCGCCCCGGACCGGCTCAAGGAACTCATCGATTGGGGAGTGGTGGTAGTGCGTAGCGAGGAACGCGCCATCTTCACTTCCGGTATTGGCATGATGGACGCCCTGGTGGGTCGGGCCAAACAAGTCGGCGTGCAAACCCTTGAAGATGTGATGCTCTTGGAGTTGATAACCCATGATGGCCAAGTAACCGGCGCCTTGGGGCTGGAAGTAGCCAGCGGCGGGTTCGTCCGTTTTTCAGCCAAGGCGGTGGTGATCGCCACCGGCGGATGGCACAAGGCCTATTGGCCTAACACCGGCATGCGCGATCTTTCAGGGGAAGGCATCGCCATGGCCCACCGGGCCGGGGCGGATCTGGGCAACATGGAATTCATCACCTTTTGCTGCAACGTTCTACTCTGGCCTCCCCATGCCCTGGGTAGCATCGCTTCCTACATCTTCAGCCTGCGTTGCGCCGGGGAACTCACCAACCATTTGGGAGAAACCTTCCTGGACCAATACGACTCCAACCTGGTTGACATCGGCACTCACATGGAATGGAACAAGTGCTTTGTTTCCCTGGCCACTATGAAAGAGGTGCGGGACGGCAAGGGCTCGCCCAGGGGAGGCATTTATTACGGACGTGGCGATACGCCCTGGGAACAATGGGAGCGCCTGGTCAATGTGAGTTTCCCGGGCTGGAAATATAAGCATATCGATCTGGCGGAGATAGTTTCCCGAATCAGAGAGGGAAATGGTATCGAGGTCGGCGCGGCGGTGGAATATTTTGACGGCGGCATCATCATAGACCGGGACTTCCAAACTAAGGTCCCCGGCTTGTTCGCGGCCGGCGAGTGCACCTTGGGGCCCTTCGGGGCCAACCGGGTATGCGCCGCCACCACTGAAATGCTGGTGCATGGAGCCGAGGCCGGAGAAAACGCCGGCGATTACGCCTTGGCCGCCAAGCCTCAATCCATTCCGAATTCCCGATTCAAGGAGTTGCAACAGCAGGCCTGCCTGCCTCTGGAACGTCAAGATGGGGCAAGGGTAGCCCAGGTTCGCAGGCGGGTGCAGGAAATGGCCCACGAACACTTGGGGCCCATTCGTAACGAATCCCAGCTAACCAGGTTTCTGGGTGCTCTGCAGAACGTAAAGAATGACGAATTGCCCAACTTGGCGACAACTTCCAAGAGCCGGGCCTACAACAAGGAATGGATAGACGCCCTGGAGTTTCCCAACACCCTCCACCTGTTGGAGACCGCCGCTAAAAGCGCATTGTTTCGCACCGAAAGCCGTGGAGTGCATTTCCGGGAGGATCATCCGCACACCGATAACAACAACTGGTTCCAGGAGAGCGTGGCCAGCCTCAATGGTGAAATCCAAATAAGCAAACGGCCGGTAACGGTAACTTCTACCTCTCCGCCCACCGGTGTCAAACCTTACCTTGAGATGCTAAAGGAACTTATGGAGGCCCATTCGGAAGTGGGAGGCCATCATTAGCCTGATGGCCGCTTTTTGGATTCGGTCTTATCGGTTGGATTGGGAGGGTTGGCGATGAGCCAAAAAAAAATTTCAGTGAAAGTTTATAGAAACGACCCCACGGCCGGAAGTGGCCCTTCATATGATTCATATCAGGTGCCTTGGGAACCAGGCATGAGCGCCATGGACGTGCTGGATCACATCTACCAAAACACAGACAGCTCCGTGGCCTATTACGACCATGCCGGCTGCGCCCTGGGGATTTGCGCCCGCTGCACCGGCAAGGTCAACGGCAAGGCCTGCCTGTTGTGCCAGACCATTGTGGATGGTGACCTGGTTATCGACCCGGTCAATGAATCCCAAGTAGTCAAGGATTTGGTCAGCCAAAGGGGGAGAAAGTAGAAGTGGAAAAACTTCCGGTGATCGGCAATGAAGAGTTTGGTGTCAGGTTGACCAAAATCCAAGAAAGCCTCAAGGCGGGAGGGCTGGACGGCCTAATCGTATTCGGCTCCTATCCGGATAGGGAAGGCGCGGTTACTTATCTCAGCAACTTCCGGGAAGGCTACCCCGATAGTCTGGGCCAGGGCGGAGCGGGATTCAGCGCCCTGGTGCTGGCGGCCACGGGGCTCATCACTCTGGTTTCCCAGGCCGCAAGCCCGGGCCAAAGCCTGGCCAACACCGAGGCGGTGAAAACCGGGCCTTCCCTGGTACCCGAGGTGGCAGGGGCCATCCGTGAAAAGGATCTGGTCGCCGGGAAAATCGGCGTGGTCGGCCTGGACCTAATCCCGGCGGGAATATGGCAGGCTTTGCAAAAAGCCTGCGCCAAGGCCGAATTCGAAGCGGCCGATGGTCTTCTCAATGCCATTCGCGGTAAAAAAAGTCTTCAAGAGGCGGCGATTTTGGCTCAGGCCGCGTGGGTGGGCGAGCAGGCTGTCACAGCCGGCATGGAGGCCGCCCGGGCAGGACAACGCCAAGCGGCGCTGGAGATGGCCATGCGGCAGGCCGCCCAACAAGCAGGGGCGGAATTGGTCTCTCGCATAGGCGTGATAAGCGGGCCCAGCCTGACACCCGGCGGTTGGCCCCCGGTGTCTGACCGTATTTTGGAAAGCGGCGACTTCGTCATGTTGAAGATCGCGGGTTGGACCGGGGGCTATGCCTTCTCCACAGCCAAAACCATGGTTGCGGGGCAAGCCAGCGCCCAACAGCGGGACCACCTAGCCCACCTGGATGAGGCGCTGGACTGGATGGTGGGCACATTGCAGCCAAACGCCGATGTGGGCTACGTACTAACCATGCACCGCGAGCAGCGCATCATGCCATCGGCCCACGGCGTGGGCCTTGATGTATTTGAACACCCCTGGGTATCCATGGGGCCCATGCCCCAAAAACCCATCATGCGTCCAGGCACCGTGATGTGTGTTGATCCCCTCATCATGGACGCCAACTTTGGATTGATGGCAAACCAGGCCACGGTTTTGGTCACCGACTCCGGACCCCGCGTTTTGAAGGAGGTTTGAAAATGGCAACCGGAATCAATGAAATACCGATATTGGTCAGAAGAGAGATTGAGGCTCAAATCGCTGGTCCCCTGGTCAATGCCTATATTGAAAAATTTGGCCGCGAAAAGGCCCTGAAAGTGGCTTCCAAGGTTATAACCCAGTTGGCCCGGCAAGCCGGCTCCCAACTGGCAAAGGCCGAGGGAGGCAACAGCATTGAGCACCTGACCCAGGGCCAGAGCCAGTGGTCCACCGGCGGAGCCCTGGTGAGAGAAATTCTGGAAATTACCGAAAACACCTACAACTACAACATCACCACCTGTAAATACGCCGACATGTACCGGGCACTGGGTCTGACAGATCTGGGGTTTGTGCTGTCTTGCGGGCGCGACGGGGCCATGTTCGAGGGCTTCAACCCCAAGCTGAAGCTGACCCGCACCCAGACCATTATGGAGGGTGCAGACTACTGCGATTTCAGGCTCACCCTAGGATAGCCCGGCGGCGGAGAGTGCATGCATAATCAGTTGACTGAAGAAATTGCCGGGCTGAAAGACAAATTGATCCAATTCCGGCGTGATTTTCACATGCATCCGGAGTTGGGGCTGGAGGAGGTGCGCACCGCCAAGGTGGTGGCGGATTTTCTTGAGTGCCTGGGGCTTGAGGTCAAAACCGGACTGGGAGTGACCGGAGTGGTGGGGCTGCTGCAGGGGGACAAGCCCGGCAAGACCCTGATGCTCCGGGCGGACATGGACGCCCTGCCCATCCAGGAAGAAACTGACGTCCCCTACCGTTCCCAATCCCCCGGGGTGATGCATGCCTGCGGGCATGACGGGCATACCGCCATGCTTCTAGCCCTGGCCGAGGTCATGAGCGCCCATCGGACCGAAATGCCGGGCCGCATAAAATTTGTTTTTCAGCCGGGCGAAGAGGGGTTCGCCGGGGCCAGGCTGATGATAGAAGATGGCGTATTGGATGACCCCACGGTTGACGCCGCCATGGGTATGCACCTGACTAACATCCTGCCCCTAGGGGTCATTGGCACCCGTAGCGGCAATATGATGGCTTCCATGGATTCCTTCGGCATCAAGATAATCGGCAAAGGCGCCCACGCCGCCGCCGCCCATTTGGGTGCGGACCCCATTGTGATGGCCGCCGAGGTGATATCGATTCTGCAGACCCTGAACAGCCGGGAGGCGCCCGCCGCCACTCCCTTGGTTTTGCATATCGGTTCCATCCACGGTGGGCGGGCCTTCAACGCTGTAGCCGAAACCGTGGGACTCAAGGGTACGGTGCGGACCTTTGACGAAGAGCTTCGCGCTTCCATGCCCGAGCGCATGAAGCGGATCATCGGCGGGGTCACCACCGCCATGCGGGGCAGCCATGAGTTTGATTACCAGTTTGGGTATCCGGTGCTGGTCAATGACCAAACCATGACCAATTTGGTCAAAAGCTCCGTCACCGAGTTTCTGGGTGAGGCTGGATTCCAAGAGATTCCGATCAGGATGGCGAGTGAGGATATGGCTTTTTTCCATCAAAAAGTTCCCGGATGTCATTTTTTCGTGGGCGCGGCCAATGATGAAAAAGGGCTGAACACACCCAACCACAATCCCCGGTACGCCTTTGATGAAGACGCCTTGGTCATAGGCGCCCAAGTCATGATTCGGGCAGCCTGGAACTATTTGACCTCATGAGCGGGTGGCGACAATAAATGGAATTGTATTTACGTTAAATACACTTTGTATTCTGAGTGGGCTGGCCAGGGTTTGGCATTACTGGGACTAGAAAGACCGGGTTTGACCTGGCGAGGGTGATAGATGTCAATAAGTCTGCTTTAAAGGCTTCCGCATTTAACGTTCGGCAGAGAACCCCCAGACGTGGAGTAGCGAAAACGGGATTCCCGGTCAAGGAAATTTTGCAGATTATGCTGGATAAGCATTTTTCAATGTGCTGATCGCGTAATTTTCACCCGCTGAAGCGGGCAATATTATATTTTGGAGGTCCCTGCGGCACCGGCTCCCAGTGACCGGAAAGGGCAAAATTGATTCGGAGGCGATAATGGCGGAAAAATTCGACGAACTTCACTCCGGGGGCAGGCCACAATTTTATTAGCCTTCTCTTACAGGTGCCATAGGTCCTCTTGTCCAATTGTGGAAGCCCCGGGAACTCATGGCCCTGGACAAGACGGCCCTTTCATCCCGCCCCAGTCCCTGCCATAGAATTTTAATGAAATACCACACCGCTTAACCACTTAAGATAGCCCTTCTTTTTTTGTGTCTCACAATCCTAGTGTAAAATTCGCCAGTTTTAGGAAGGATTGATTCCAAAGTCAAGTCACTGCTAGCCGCTGTTTATTGTAAATAGTGCTTGATATTAATCACGGACAAACTAACATAACTTTAAAAAAAATATGACTTATAGAGTACCGCAATGAGTTACATTCAGCTTTTTTTGTGTCTCACAATCTTAGTGTAAAATTCGCCAGTTTTAGGAAGGACTGATTCCAAAGTCAAGTCACTGCTAGCCGTTGTTTATTGTAAATATCGCTTGACATTAATCACGGGAAAAACTAACATAATTTGGAAAAATTTATATGACTTATAGAGTACCGCAATGAGTTACATAACTTAATAAAGTTATAGAATACTACCATGAATTACATCTAGCTCATCAGTCCGGCCATCAAGGGTTTTGCCTTGCTGGGTTTGGTAGTCCACTCACCCGTACCGCTGCCCCTAAACGAGGTCGCTTATAAGTTGGGCCATACCAAGACGACGGCCTAGCGTTTTCTTGATACGCTTATTTCGATTGGATACGTGAAGCAAATTGAAAACAAGAAATGTGTCGTTGGACGTAAGGTCTTGGCTCTCATTTCTCAACTCTTACAGAAGGACTATCTATAATAGAGAAACTTTAGGATACGCTTGAAGAGCTTTCCGATTAGATAGATTGTTGCGTCACTCTGAGTGTCATCAAGAACGACGATATTTTGGTTATATATCGTAAAGAATGGGCTCGCTAGCTTCCCTATGCAATCTATACAGGTTAAAAGGTGCCTCTCATTGCTCGGCAACAGGAAAAGTGCTCTTAGCCAGCATGGCTGATGATGAATTAAGTGCCTTTTTAGAGAAAGCCGCATTAAACCAATTAACCTCCAATACAACAACGAGCAAAGACAAAATTATCTGAAAATGTAAAAAAGATCGGGGAAAGGGGGTATTCAATTTCTAACCATGAAATTTCTCTGGATCAATACATTGTTGGCGTCCCGGTGCTTGACGGTTTTGGCAAGGTGGTGGCTGCTGCTGCTTTGGCCATACCACCTAAGTACAAAGTCAAGAAAAATCTCATAGAAGAAGCCACATCCGCATTGCTGGCTGCAGGGGCGCGGATATCGCAAGGGCTTGGATATGAGGGGCCTTACCTAAAAATCGGCTAGCGTATTACTATGTTGTCCGCAGTTGCGTAAAGACTGCTGCACACAAGGTGTACTATCGCAAAAGGAACAAATATTAATGGTAATTACAAATTAAAAAATGCTTCTACGCAGGCTATTTTTTTGTCGATTATTGTTCAAAGGATTAGCCAACTCCGAGGCATTTGGACGGCAAGTGTGTGGAGGTCTTTTCAGGATTTTGAATCAAAGGAGAATGGGGTTCTCATTAAAGGGAAGGGAGTTACTGAGCAATGAAAACCAAGGCTGCGGTTTTGTATGAATACAAACAACCGCTGGTAATAGGCGAACTGGACCTGGACGGCCCCCGGCAAGGCGAGGTGCTGGTGGAGGTGATGGCGGCGGGCATCTGCCACACCGACCTGTCGGTCATCTCGGGTCTGTACACCGTCCCCGCCATACCCTGTGTGCCCGGCCACGAAGGCGCTGGCATCGTGCGCGAGGTGGGGCCTGGGGTGGAAAACCCTAAAGTCGGTGACCATGTGCTCTTCCTGTGGGTTCCCCGCTGCGGTCAATGCTATTACTGCCAGCATGACCAGCCCTATCTCTGTGAACTGCGCAACTGGACCCGGGCCGGCACTATGCTCGACGGCACCACTCGACTGCACAAAGACGGCCAGGACATACTCAACATGACCGGCCTAGGCACATTCAAGCAGTTCACCGTGGTTCCGCAGCAATCAACCCTGCCTATTCATGAGGACATCCCCTTTGAAGTGGCCGCCCTGACCGGCTGCGGCGTGATCACCGGTGCGGGCGCGGTGCTCAACACTGCGGGAGTGGAGGCCGGCAGCAGCGTGGCTGTTTTGGGCATCGGCGGAGTGGGCATCAACGTGATCCAGGGTGCGGTGGTAGCCGGGGCCACCAAGATCATCGCCATCGACCTGTTGGACAGCAAGCTCGCCGAGGCCGTTAAGATGGGCGCCACCCACACCATTAACGCCGGCAAGGAAGACGCTCTGGAAAAGGCCTTTGAGATCACCGGTGGCATCGGCGCGGACTATGCCTTCGATTTGGTGGGCGGCCAGCGCGCGACGGAAACCTGTCTGGGGTTGATCCGCCAGGGCGGCAGCGCGGTGATCATTGCGGTGCCCGGCATGGAGGAGACCGCCGTGGTGCCTCTCACTCCGTTCATTGTCACCGAAAAGAAGCTTTTGGCCTGCTACTACGGCTCTTCAAACCTGAACTTCGACTTGAATACCCTTTTGGATCTGTACAAGCTGGGCCGCCTGAAGATCGAGGAGCTGATTAGCGACCGCTATTCATTGGAAGAGATCAACCAGGGCTTCGACGACCTGGTGTCTGGAAAGAACATGCGTGGCGTGGTGATCATGTAGGCGCCGAGGTTTTTGATTTATCGCCAAAGCCATGAGATGGACGTGGCCTGGGAAACAGGAGCCAGAGTGAAATCATCGCAGGATGACCTGTGAAAAAAAGGGAGGAAATTATGAAAAAGTCTTTGATTGTGATCCTGCTGACACTATTCGCAGCGTCGGCCCTGTTGGTCTCGCCGTGTTTCGCTGGCGGAGTGACCAAGTGGAAGATGCAGTGTGCATATCCGCCCGGCGACGCTACCTATGACGTGCATGCGGTGCGCGCGGCCAAGCTTATCGAAGAGGCCTCCGGCGGCAAGATCAAGGTCGAGCTGTTCCCCCCTGGCGCCCTGTGCAGCGTCAAGGAGATGGCCAACGCAGTGGGCGCCGGCATGATCGAAATGGCCGCTATCTACGGCCCCCGTTACGCGGGCAGGGTACCGGTGGCGGACGTCGAGGGCGGTCTACCCTTCACCTGGGCCAGCATGAACCAGGTGGTGGAGCTGTTCTGGGACCCCAAGTACAACATGATCGACACCATTCGCAAGGGTTGGGCGTCCAAGGACATTTTTTATCTAGTGCCCAACGCCTGCGGCAGCTATCCTTTTCTGACCAAGTTTCCGGTGAAGACCATCGCCGACTTCAAGGGCCACAAGATCAGGGGCATGGGCGCCTCCGGCGAGTGGCTGGGCAAGGCCGGCGCCTCACCCACCCCCTTGCCGGGCGGTGAGATCTACATGGCCCTCAAGCTGGGCACCATCGAAGGCACCCCCTTCCCCCCCATGATTCTGGAAACCCTCAAACTCAAGGAGGTGGTGGACTACATCACATTCCCGGGCCTAGTCGCCCCCCCCCAGACCTGCATCGTGATTAACATGGACGCCTGGAAGTCGCTGCCCGCGGATGTTCGCAAGAAGCTCACCGACGCCAAGACCCAGATCGAGTTCTACCGCGCCAACGGAGAGGCTTACAAGGCCAGGGACGATGAGGCCCTGGCGGCGGCTTATGCCTATGGCATCAAGTCTTTCACCATGTCCGATGAGGAACTACGTAAGGGCCGCAAGCTGGCCCAAAGCGTTTGGGAAAAGGTTGCCAAGAAGGACAAGTATTCCAAGCAGGCGGTCGAGATCCTCATTAAGTTCATGAAGGACAAGGGCATGCTGTAAAAAGAGCCTGATTTATGCTGACTGCGCGGCTCCAGTAGGAGCCGCGCAGTCGAAGCATCCCTATTTTTTTAATACCGTTGGTTTGGCGGTAGAAAGCAACCCGGCAGAATGAATACCTTCATTAAGATTGTTGACAACATCAACGAGTATGTTGGCCGAGCAACTGCCCTGATCATACCGATCATAATGATCATCGTGTCTCTGGAAGTGGTGATGCGCTACGTGTTCGACTCTCCCACCATCTGGGCCTGGGATATAAACATCCAACTCTTCGCTCTAGTAGTGTTCATGGGTGGCGGCTTTACCATGCTCAAAAAAGGACACGTGAACATCGACCTGCTTTACGGCCGGCTGTCGACCAAACAGCAGGCCTGGCTTGATCTGATCACTTCGCCTATTTTCTTTTTGTTCTTAGGAATTTTAGTTTGGAAACTGGGCGTGATGGCGGTGCAGTCAGTGGAGGAGAGAGAGGTGATGTCAACCATCCTGGCTCCTCCTATCTATTTCTTAAAAGTTATCGTCACCATCGGCACTTTTTTGTTCTTCATGCAGGGCGTGACTAGCCTAATTCAGAACATAAGAACCGTTGCTCAAAAAGAGCATTAGGTGGTGCAGAATCGACATCATTTGGTTGCATTCTTGACGCGAGACCGGAAGCATTTTGCCTGACTAAAGGATAAGTATATTGTGAGTATTGAATTAATTACAGTATTGATGATCGCTACGCTTTTACTTGTGCTTCTCCTCGGGCAGCCCCTTTCAATCGGCCTGGGCGGCACCGCCATGGTCTTCACTCTGGCGGTGTGGGGTCCCAAAGGGCTGTACATGGCAGCGACAACGGCCTTATCCTCGGCAACCAGCGACATCCTGCTGGCGGTTCCCTTGTTCGTTTTTATGGGGGCGATGTTACAAACCTCGGGCATTGCCGACGAACTCTATGAGATGATCCACAATTTGTTTGGTTCGGTCAGGGGCGGCCTAGCCATCGGAACCGTGGGAATCTGTACGGTGTTCGCGGCCATGGCCGGCATCAGTGCGGTTGCCACGGTGACCATGGGCTTGGTGGCCCTGCCTTCCATGCTCAAGCGAGGCTACGAAAAGAAGCTGGCCCTAGGCAGCATCGCGGCGGGAGGCGCCTTAGGCATCCTCATACCACCCAGCGTGACCATGATTCTCTATGCCCTGCTGGCGCGGGAATCAGTTGGCAAGCTTTTCGCCGGGGGCCTGATGCCTGGTCTGCTGCTGTCCATGCTGTTTGTCCTCTACATTATCATCATCTGCTTGGTTAAGCCCAAATGGGCTCCCGCTATCGAAAACGAGGATAGGTTACCCCTGCTTGAGCGGCTCAAGTATCTTAAGGCCGCTTTTTGGCCAGTACTGTTGATCGCCCTGGTGCTGGGCACCATCTACGCGGGCATCTGCACTCCCACAGAGGCTTCGGGGGTGGGGGCCCTGGGCAGTGTGATAGCGGTCATCACCAACCGGAGATTTTCATGGCAGACTTTTTTTGCGGCCTCGGTCACCACCATAAAGATCACCTCCATGGTGATGTGGATCGTCATCGGCAGCGGCTGTTTCTCAGCCATATACAATGCGGCCGGCTCCCAAGAACTGGTAACCAACGTGCTGGCCAACTTGCCCGGTGGACGCTGGGGTGTTTTCATCGTCCTGCAGACGATTTATTTCATCCTAGGCACCTTCCTCGACCCCACTGGAATTGTCATGCTCTGCACCCCGGTTTTCGTGCCTGTCATTATTAAGCTGGGTTTTGATCCCATCTGGTTCGGCGTCACCTTCATAATCAACATGGAGATGGCCTATCTGACCCCGCCCTTTGGCTTCAACCTGTTCTACCTACGCAGTATTGTGCCACCAGGCATTACCATGGCCCATATCTACAAATCCGTGCTGCCCTTTATTGCGTTGCAGATGCTTTGCCTGGTTTTGGTTTCCATATTCCCCCAAATAATCCTGTGGCTGCCCAAGATGATGAAGTGAGGGCGGAATTTGCTAAAGCGACAGGTCAACAAATCAAGCACCTTTTTATACCTTCGAAGGCTTTACTTGGCGATGGCCTCGCCACTTAAGATGCGGTGCCGGTGAATTTTATCAGCAAACCCGCACTGAAATGTTGAAAGGTTAATCTTTTGCAGGAGGTAAATGTAATGAGTGCTCTATTCTCGCCTTTTGAGTTGAAGGGCCTTACTTTGCGCAACCGTTTCGTGCGCTCGGCCACTTTCGAGGGTGCCGCCGAAGCAGATGGTGAGGTGACCAAGCTGGAAGTCCAAATGTACCGCGATCTGGCGGCAGGCGAGGTTGGCTTAATCATCAGTGGCGTGTGTGGCGTGGAGGAAAAAGGCCTTTTGTTCCCCTCCCAGAACAACCTGGCCAGTGACGACCGTATCCCGGGCATGGCCCGCCTGGCCCAAGCCGTACATGATGAAGGCGGCAAGGTGGCAGTGCAACTGTTTCATGCCGGCCGTGAGGCCTCCAGCTTCTTCCCCGGCGTTGGCCTGGCCCCATCCTCTTTGGAAGACGACCCCCATTTCGACCATAATCACCGGGCCATGACCGAAGAAGAGATATGGGAGGCAGTGGAGAGCTTCGGCAAGGCGGCGGGACGGGCCCAGGAAGCGGGGTTTGACGCGGTACAGATGCATGGGGCTCACGCCTATATCTTCGCCCAGTTTCTTTCCCCCCACACCAACCGGCGTCAGGACCAGTGGGGTGGCAGCGTGGAGAACCGCACCCGCCTGCATCGCGAGGTCCTGGCAAGCATCCGCAAGCGGGTTGGGTCCGATTATCCGGTGTGCATCAAGCTGGGCACCGAAGATGGTTTCCAAGGTGGCCTCACCTTGGAAGAGGGCTTGGAAGCGGCGATGCTCCTTGCCGAGGCGGGCTATGACTGCCTGGAGATCAGCCAGGGTTTAAGAGGAGTGAGATTCCACGAGACCGAATTCCGCCGCAATCTGAAAAAGCCCGAGTCCCAGGGTTATTTCCGCACCTGGGCGGAGGCGGTCAAGCAGCGTGTATCGGTGCCGGTGATAGCGGTGGGTGGTATACGCGACCTGGACATGGCTGAGGACATTGTGCAGAAGGGCCAAGCTGACTTGGTGGCCGTAAGCCGTCCCCTGATAAGCGAGCCGGGCCTGATAGCCCGCTGGCGCAAGGGCGAAAGGCAACCGGCCCGCTGCGTGTCTTGCAACCAGTGTATTCACGAAATAGAAGCCATGCGGACCATTAGTTGCGCCTTGGACCGTAAAAAAGAAGACTGGTCCGAGGATGAAGCCGGGTGATAGCTTTATTGTAAAATAATGATGGGCCTAGCCTGGTTAAGAGGTTTTTCCCTCAGCATCTTTAGCAAGATAACATATAGGTTTTGTCCTCGATAATTGAGCCTGAACTCGGACTCTTTCAGATGCAGGTAAAA
>JANQFN010000423.1 GCA_028277825.1 Desulfarculaceae bacterium | reverse complement strand
TGTTGCCGGATAAAGGCGGCCACCTCCTCCTTGGGCCGGTACACCCCATAATGACCTTCGGCCAAGACATCTGCCTTCAAACCCAACAGGCGCTGCATGCTTTGGCGCCACTGGGCCTTGTCCGAGCCGAAGTCCCGCGAAAAGGGGCCGTGCACGTCTTGGCCGAACAACACCTTCTGCCCACCGGCCCGGCACCAGGCCACCAGCGAACCCGGGGTGTGTCCCGGGGTGTGCAAAATGACCAGTTCCTTCCCCGGCCCCAAGGCCAGGGAGCCGTCGCCGTCCAACACCCGGTCCGCGGTCAGCGGCGGCAGGGGCAGGCCGTACCAATCGGCGGCCGAGGCCCGGCTGTCGCCCTGAGCCAGAACCTCGGCGTCGCCCTGGTGGATAATCACCTCACAGCCGGTGAGGCGCTTGAGCTCCGCCGCGCCGCCGGCGTGGTCGATGTGGGCGTGAGTCAACAGGAGGTGGGTGGGAGGCCCCACGCCGGCCTGGGTGGCTAGGTCCAGGATCCGGCCCAGGCTGGGTCCGGCGCCGCAGTCGATGAGCACCCGGGCAGACTCGCCCTTGACCAGGTAGCAAAGACAGTCGCGGGGGTCGCTTTGGTCGGCTCCCCCCACCATGTATATGTCATCAGCGATCTTGCGGGGCTCGGGCTGCTGACTCATGACCGCGATTCCAATATGTGCGTTGGCTCAGGTGGCTCATGCCACAGCCGCCCCCCCGCGCGGCATCTCCATTTTATTCAGGATAGCATGGTGGGGCGGGCACGCGATACCACGGCTTGCCAAGCGCTGGGCCGGAATACTAGTCTGGGACAGGGAAGGAGTTATGGCCAAAAGCAAGATCAAAAACACCCCGGCGCTCAGGGCCCTGAAGGCAGCCAGTGCGGCGCACGAGCCCAAGCCTTACAAGTACCGGGAGCACGGCGGCACCGCCGAGGCCGCCCGCCAATTGGGGGTGGATGAACACCTGACGCTCAAGACCCTGGTGATGATCGACAGCCACGGCCAGGGCCTGATCGTCTTGATGCACGGCGACAAGGAGGTCTCCACCAAGACCCTGGCCCGGGCCCTGGGGGTCAAGGAAGTGCATCCCGCCTCACCCGCCGAGGCGCTCAAGCTAACCGGCTACCAGGTGGGCGGCATCAGCCCCTTTGGCACCCGCAAAGCGCTGCCGGTGTATGTGGAGGAAAGCGTCCTGAAACTGCCCGTGATCTACATCAACGCCGGCAAGCGGGGGCTGTTGGTGGAGATGGTGCCCGCGGATCTGGAGCGCATCCTGCAGCCCACACCGGTGGCAGCGGCCATCTGAGGAGAATCAAAGACAAAGAAAAGGGTAGCTAAGGAAAGAAACACCCGGGGCGGTGGGGTTGTAGAGGCCTGTGGTCTGGATGCGTTGGACACAGGGCCGCTGGGTTCGACACCCGGCAGGATCAACACCGGGCACGCCAGCCCGTCGAGGTCTGTTCCATGCCCGTCGCGGTCTGGCGGTCGGTTCCACAGGCCTGGCTGCGGCACCCTTTGGCGGCTGAGACGACTGATTACACCTTCGTGCTTCTTCCCTTAACCGCCTTTTTCGCGCGCCTGCCCTTGGCAAAAGAGCGTAGGCTGGATAGAGCGTAGCGAAACCCAACACTGGGAATTAATGAGTTACGGGACTGACGCCCCCAAATTAGCCCGCTGCCGAAGAATAAGTTGTTAAGGAAAAATGAAACTGCCCGGTGCGATGGGCTTAAACCCCCATACGGGGGTTCATTCTCCGCGGCTTGCCGCTGAGCCGATTGTGACGCCAACCGCGGCCTGACTCTTTTCCGTTGGGCGAGTTGCACTTGGGAACTTCTTAATTAACCGCCTTCTTTACGCGCCCGCCCTTGGCAGCAGCCTGTAAAATTCAGTGAGGGCTACTTTTTCCCAGCCTCATGGTTCTCCGCCGCCTCCTCCAGCAACTCCCCCAGATAGGCGGCCATCTCGCCCACCAGGCGGGTGCAACGGCTGCGGGTGCTGTCGGGATCGGTGCGGAACCAGGCGATCTGCGCCTTGTCGTGCCAGTCGATCTCAGAAATTTTTTTGCACTGCACGCCGCCGAACTCGGCGGTCATTTGGGCGAAACGCTCTTCTATCTTGGCCCCCAACTTCCGGGCCAGCGGGCTTTCAATTTCATCCGGACTGGAGCGTCCGTAGAGGCTGGAGACCAGCGCCACCGCGCCCAGGGGGATGCCGCAGATGTGCCCGCCCCGGGCCATCAAAAAGGCCAAGCCGCCCATGGCCTTGATCAGCTGGGGGTCGTCTTGGCCCGTCTTTTCCTGACCCACGGCCAGGACCGCCTGGCTTCAGGTCATCAGTTGGCCGAAAAGCTCCTCGGCCTTTTGGCGCATCTCATCTGAATTCATGAAGACCTCTCTTGGCCCCGGCGGCACTCGCTGAGAGAAAAAACACCGGGCGCAATTGGGACTGATTTTTGTATGCTGGTGCGGCTCAAGTCTTTTTGGGCGGCGCCTCTTCCAAAAGTTCGCCCAAATACTGGGCCATGTCGCCCACCAGGCGTACGCAGTGCTTACGGCGGCTGTCTTCGCCGCGGTAGAACTCCTTGACCTGTTCCCGGTCCCGCCAGTCGGTTTGGGCGATGTCCCGGCAGTTCACTCCGCCGTACTCGGCACAGAGTTCTTCGAACTTCCGGTTCAGCTTGGCCCCGTAGCGCCACATGTTGACGTCGTCGCTGTCGTCCAGGCCGGAACGGCTGTAGAGGCTGGACATGAGGGCCACCGCGCCGATGAGAATGCCGCAGACGCGTCCGCTGCTGGCAATGCCTCCGCCCATGGCGCCCATGGCGCTTACCAGCTCAGGGTTCTGTTTGCCCAACTTTTCCTGGCCCACGGCCAGAAGGACCTGACCTCAATGCATCCTCTGCGAAAAGAGATCGACCGCCCGTTCACGCATTTGCTCTGGTGTCATGTATTTCGTCTCCCCGGCAATGATGAAAGCGGCCCGATTATACGACGGATGGGGACCAAGGGAAACATATTCGTCAGCTCTTTTCCTGGGCGAAGAGGATTTTTTGAAGTAAATTTCAAATGAACAACCCCGCCGCAAGCAGCGGGGTATCAAGAGGAAGATTTTAGCTTCATAGCGCGGCAAGCTACGGGCAATGAACCCCCGGGGGGTTCAACCAAAGCCGGGCCCCTTTTGCGGGCTTGCCAAGGCCGGCCCGGACGGCCAGAATGATCTCATCAACTCGATCAAAATGCGGCCTCCCCAGGGAAGCCGAAAAGGCATCTATATGCGTCCCAGCCTGAGTTTTCAGATAAAGCCGGACCTGCCCCAGCCGCTAAAGCCCCTGGAGGAGCTGGCGGGAAACCTGTGGTTTTCCTGGCACGCCGAGGCGGTGGAGTTGTTTCAGCGCCTGGACTTAGAAACCTGGGACCGGGTGAACCACAACCCAATGGCCCTGTTGAATCAGCTCAGCCAGGAACGCCTCAAGGCCTTGGCGGCTGACAGCGGTTTTTTGGCCCAACTGGAGCGGGTGGCGGGGCATCTGCGCGCCTACCTGGCGGCCGAGTCCTGTCCTTTCCTGGGCCAACGTGCCCCGGAAAAATTCAAGATCGCCTATTTCAGCGCCGAGTACGGCCTCGGTGAGTGCCTGCCCATATATTCCGGCGGCCTGGGGGTGCTTTCCGGCGACCACTTGAAAAGCGCCTCCGACCTGAACCTGCCCCTGGTAGGGGTGGGACTGGCCTACGGCCAGGGCTACTTCACCCAATATCTGGACCCGGACGGCTGGCAGCAGGAGGAGTATCACCCCAATGACTTCTGGAACCTGCCCATGCAGCCGGTCCAGGACCCGGCCGGAGGCGAGTTGACCATCGAGTTGGACATAGAGGGCCGCCCCTTGGCGGCCAAGGCCTGGCTGGTCCAGGTGGGCCGGGTGCCGTTGTATCTGTTGGACGCCAACGTGCAGAGCAATCCGCCCGAGTTCAAGGCCATCACCCACCAGCTCTACGGCGGCGACAAACTGATGCGCATCCGCCAGGAGATGTTGTTGGGCATCGGCGGGGTGCGCCTGCTGGGGGCCCTGGGCATCCAGGCCGACGTCTTTCATATGAATGAAGGCCACAGCGCCTTTGCCGGCCTGGAACGCATAAGCGGGCTGCGTCAGGAAAAGGGACTCTCCTTTGAGCAGGCCCGGGAGCTGGTCAGGGCTTCAAACTGCTTCACCACCCACACCCCGGTGCCGGCGGGCAACGACTACTTCGACCCGGAGTTGGTGAAGCGCCACTTCGCCGCATACGTGACCGATATGGGCATCTCCCTGCCGGTGCTGTTGGGCTACGGCCGGGTGCATCCCCATGACGACGGTGAGCAGTTCTGCATGACTGTCTTGGCGCTCAGGTTATCGGGCTTCGCCAATGGAGTTAGCCAACTCCACGGCCGGGTGAGCCGCAAGATGTGGCAGGATGTCTGGCCCCAGTTCCCCCTTGAAGACCTGCCCCTGACCCACATCACCAATGGGGTGCACATCCCCTCCTGGATCAGCAACGACCTGGCCTATCTCTTTGACCGCTATCTGGGTCCGGCCTGGATGGAGGACCCGGACAGCCAGGCGGTGTGGAAACCGCTGGACCAGGTGCCCGACGCCGAGTTGTGGCGGTTGCACCAGCGGCGGCGGGCCCTGACCGTGGGCCTGGTGCGCCAGCTTCTGACCGGCCAGTTGAGCCGGCGGGGAGCCAGCGCCGAGCAGATCGGCCAGGCCCGGGAGGTGCTTGACACCGAGGCCCTGACCCTGGTCTTCGCCCGCCGCTTCGCCACCTACAAGCGGGCGCTTTTGATCCTGAGCGATCCTGAGCGCCTGGCCCGGCTGTTGAACCACCCGGACAGGCCAATGCAGATCATCTTCGCGGGCAAGGCCCACCCCAAGGACATGGAGGGCAAGGAGTTCATCCGGCGCATCTTCGCCCTGACCCGCGATGAGCGCTTTGTTGGCCGCATGGTTTTCCTCGAGGACTATGACATGAACGTGGCCCGCTACCTGGTGCAGGGGGCCGATGTCTGGCTCAACACCCCCCGCCGGCCCCTAGAGGCCTGCGGCACCAGCGGCATGAAGGCGGCGGCCAACGGCGCCCTGCATTTGAGCGTGCTAGACGGCTGGTGGGCCGAGGGCTTTGAGCCCGGCCTGGGCTGGGCCATCGGCCGCGGCGAGGAGTACGGCGGCGGCCAGCCCGGCGACGAGGTGGAGGCCCGGGCCCTGTACCGCCTGTTGGAAAACGAGGTGCAACCCCTGTTCTACGAGCGCGGGTCCGGCGGCCTGCCCCGGGGCTGGATCGCCTACATGAAAAAATCCATGCGCACCCTGATCCCGGTGTTCAACAGCATGCGCATGCTGGAAGACTATGTGGACCGGGCCTACCTCCCGGCCGCCCGGCGCTGCGAGGACCTGGCCGCCGATGACTTTGCCGGCGCGCGGGAGCTGGGCGCCTGGGTGCGGCACCTCTTGGAGCACTGGGGCCAGGTGGAGGTGCTGGCGGTGAACGGCCCGCAGGAGGGCCAACTCACCTGGGGCGAAGAAATTGAAGTAAAGGCCCGGGTGCGCTTGGGCGGGTTGCAGCCAAGCGATGTGACCTGTGAGGCCTATTACGGCCGGCTGGGCCCGGACGGCGAGTTCAGCCAGCGCCTCACCCAGCCCCTGGAGGCGGCGGCGGAACACGACGGGGTCTATGAATTCGTGGGCCGGCTACAGGCCCGGAGCACCGGCCGCATGGGCTTGACGGTGCGGGTGGTGCCCCATCACCCCCGGTTGGGTTCCAAACATGCGCTTGGTTTAGCGGCCTGGGGCTAGGTAAGCTAAGTCTTGTTGGGCCGGGGCTTGGAGGCCGGCGAGATGTGCAGCATGCGCGGCACGTTGAGCGAAGGGCGGTTGGCCGCCAGGTTACGCTCCTGCCAGGAACGGCCCAGGGTGTAGGTGGGTTGGCCCCCGCGCTCGCCGGCCGGGGTCAGGAAGTCCTGGCCCAGCCACTGTGCCACCAGCTCGGCGGCGTCGTCTGGCAGCATGCCCAGCACCTGGGCCACCTCGGCCACGGTGACGCTCTCGATCTCGTCGAACATGGGCAGCACCCGCTTCTGAGGCTTGGTCAGGGCGGCGCGAGCCTCGGCCTCCAGGCGCTGACGGCGGGCGTCCTCGTCCTCATCCTCCATGTCGGCGGGGCCGCCCTCTTGCAGGTAGCTGTTGACGTTGTTTAAAAACCCCTGGGCCACCCAGTCGCCCAAAAGACCCGCCTCCATCAGGCGGCCGGCCTGCTGGGTGCCCAAAAACTTTTGCCAGCGAAGGTATATTTTGTCTGAAAGCTCAAGCTCTATGACCGGCATGAACCACCTCCATACCAGAACTAATTACCAGCCTCCGCGCCCGGAGTCCAGGCCATGAGCGCGCCAAGCGTGGTCTGGCTCTACGGCGGCCCGGCTCAGCGCGCTGCGGCCAAGCAATGGCAGGAGCGCCTGGGCGGCGATGTGCGCCCCCTGTGGCTGGGCCCGCCGGGAGACCCCGCCCCGGACCTGGACCTGGGAAACGAGCCGGATATGCTCCTGGCCCTGGAGAGCTGTCCTTTGGAGCTTAGGCCACAGGCCTTTGCCCTGTTGGGCGGCGACGCCCCAGCCGGACTCACCACCCTGCCCTGCCCCATCCTGGCCCCGGAGGGCGTGACCGGGGCGGACCTGGCCCTGCCCGAGGAGCCGGACCAGGCCGCCCAAGCCATCCAGCGGGCCGCCCGGGAAGGCCGCGCCTGGCCCTGGCTGCCGCACTTGCAGGTGAATCTTCCCATCACCATGCTCCTGGGCGACTTCAAGCCCCTGGTCAGAGGCGCGCCCATCAACCTGGAGGTGGCTATCGACGCCCAGGCCCTGGACAGCCTCACCGGCCGGGACCTGGCCGAGGCGGCGGAGATGGTCGCCGGCCGCAAGATAAGCGTGCATCTGCCCTTCATGGACCTGTGCCCGGGCAGCCCGGACCCGGCGGTGCGTCGCCTGAGCCGGCAGCGTCTCATGGCTGCGGCCAACTGGACCCTGGCACTGGGCGCCACCGTGGCCGTGGGGCATCTGGGCTATCTGGCCGACACCCACCGGGACCTGCCCGCTTTTTGCCGGCGCTACGGCGCCATGATGGCCCCCCTGGCCCAGCGCCTGCACGCCGGCGGCTGCGCCCTGGCCCTGGAGAACACCTTCGAGCCCACCCCGCACGTGCTCCTGGCCGCCCGCCAGGCTTTGCTTGACGCGGGCGCGCCGGCGGTGGGCTTTTGCCTGGACGTGGGGCATGCCAGTTGTTTCAACAGCACCCCGGCTGAGACCTGGTGGAACACCATGGGGCCGCATGTCATCGAGCTGCATTTGCACGACAATGCCGGCGATTTTGACTGGCACCTGCCTCCAGGAGAGGGCCTGGTGGACTGGGATTATGTCAAGGCGCAGGTGGAGGCCATGGAGCCGCGGCCGCTGTTGACCATCGAGCCGCATCGGGAGCCGCATTTGTGGGCCTATTTGCGGGCCTTTGAGCGGGTGTGGGGGATGCCGTAGGCGAGCGCGGCGGCCGGGCAAAGCAAAGGCCCCGGGATTAGCGGGGCCTTTGTTGTTTAGTGTGAGAGCGGTGTATTTTACTTGGGCAGGGTTACGAGTTTCTTGCCCTCCTGGGTAAGCTCGATCTTGGGCTTTCCGCTGTCCCCCATGCCCACATAAATATCCGACTTGGAAGGGTCCTCCAGCGAAATGAACGGCTTGTCGCCGACCAGGCCGCTGAAGTAGCCAACTTTATTGTGTGGTGGCTTTGCGGATGCGCCCATAAAGGCTCGTTCCCGGTCCATCTTTAAATACAACCACCGGTCATGCTTAGTGTCTACCATTTTATAATATGGACCACTAATGTGATGAATCTGGTTAACTACCATATAGCCAGCAATTGAGTCAGTTAAGCTTGTTAGGGGTCCCAATTCGTCGCTAACCTCCAACATAATTTCGCGATCTAGTTTATTATCGTGAAGAGTTATCCGCGGAATGTCGTCCTGAACACTAAGGGATATATTGTTAGTGCCTCCGATATCATTCAATCCTATTAAAGACCTGTTTATACGTTGATCAACTGTCAGATATAATGCACGTTTTTTGCCTCCCTTATGCATGATGGTAAGCGCCGGCCCACCTTTCCAAAAACGCAGCTTTAAACCAGGCTTGCCATTTTTATCTAACATCTGAAGCAACGGACCAGTTTTGTCGTCCAAATTCAACGAGAACCGTTTAACTTGATTTTTATCATAAAAAACAAGGTCAGGTGATTCTCCCTTCAACGACAGGTTGGCTCTCGGTTTTCCTTCCTTGTTGCTGAGGAATATACGCGGCTCCCCGCTAACCATTTGCAACCCTCCCCGTGTTTTGCCCGCCTTGTCCACCAACAATATCTCGCCTGCCTTGATCGTCGGCGCCGCGCTCGTCGCCTCCGCGCTGCCGCCGCGCAGCCAGTCGGAGATGAAACCACCGGCCAGGCCGGACACGGCCAGCACCAGCAGGGACGCGAGGAATTGCTTTTTAGTCATGGGGTCCCCCCTTTCTCGAAAGGTTTAATTTTCATTTATCATACCACACCAAAGCTGATTTTGGTGCAGTCAGCCATCATCGCATATCCCTAAATACAGTAAACAAAAAGCTGGTGAAATAAATTTATGAACTGGCTCCTTTGGCACCCCCTGAAATGTCTGGTTAATTTCCCAAAAGCATAAATAGGTAATGTTAAAGCCCGGCATGAAAGGGCATGAATTATCGAGGAGGAACCCAATGGCTCCTAAAGGCGTTTCAGGTCCAGTGTCTAGAGCAATGGTTGAAGTAACACCGGAACTCACCCAAAAAGCGATATCAGCTAATTTTGCTAAACAGTTAAAATTATTTTTACAAGAAATGGATAAGCCACCTAAAACAAAAGAAGAAATTGCCAGTAATGTCCAGCGCATGATGTTATTCATGCAAGATCGCTTCATCGGCTTATCCGAGGAGAGCATGGCCTCTGTACGCAAAATAGTAACAACGCTAGCCTCTGATCGTACTTTTCAACAGAGATTGAAAGCCGGTCTTGTCGAGGCGCTGGGTGGCGATTGGGACGATTTGACAGATATATCGAAAATCATATCACGTAAGGGGGCCGCAAAAATTGGAAGCCTGATTGCTGGGAGAATATCAGCAGCATTTACAGGTTTTTCAATAGTCGACACAATGCATGACGGTGTTCGCCACTATTCGCAACGCGACAAAATGGTAGAGCCCCTGGTGAGGCATGATAATCCTCGTATACATGAAGATGCACGTACTAATGTAGCCTTATTCGAGAAAGAAAAAGAACGGATACACAGTGGAACAATGCCCAATATGGGTAGGATTCCGGATGGTGTTAATGTCGAGAGATGGAAAAAGAGTGATCTGTATGTTGCTTGGAACACCTTATGGGAGAAGGCAAACAAATACTCTTCGGGCCCTGGGTCCAGCGAAAACCTGCCGCCGACTCCCCTGCAATACCCCTTCGGTCCCGGTGTCGGCGCCGAGTTTGCACCCGCTTCCATACAATCGGACTTCGAAGGCATCTCCCAAGCCATCGAACAACTTCGTGACGTGGGCGACGAGCATCTTGAAGCCCTAACCCAACGCACCGTTGAATGGGGCGAGATGACCGAGGACACCATGGACGCGGTGTCCATGCAGACCTACGACCTGGGCGAG
>JANQFN010000614.1 GCA_028277825.1 Desulfarculaceae bacterium | reverse complement strand
CCGGGCTGGCAGGCCTCTTTTTGCGGGTATACACCCGTTGACGCTATATATCATATTAAAACAAGCAATTACCACCAAATTTTGTGGTTTTCTTGGGATACGGGCCTTAGACCTGAACCGAGACAAAGTGACTTGACTGTAAAAAGGTGCACGGAGATAGGGTCCACAGCCGTAACAAGGTCAGAAGATTGCTGGCGGAAGAGCGGGCTTGACTCCACCGGTGGGTGTTTAAAGGTCTATCAGGCCGCGCTGTCCAAAACCTGGCGCACCTTCTTGGCCAAAGAAGCCACTGACACCGGCTTTTGCAGGAAGTTGACCCCAGCCTCCAGCACGCCGTGGTGGGCGATCACGTTGTCGGTGTAGCCGGAGATGTAGAGCACCTTCAGGCCGGGCCGGTCCGCTGACAAGCGGCTGTAGAGTTCCTTGCCGCTGATCTTGGGCATGATCACGTCGGTGAGCAGCAGATCCACTTGCTCACCGGCCATGAGTTCCAGGGCCTTCTCTCCATCCTCGGCGTCCAGGACCCGGTAACCCAGGCGATTCAGAGCCTGGCAGAGGAATTGGCGCACCAACTCCTCGTCCTCCACTACCAAAACGGTTTCCGAACCCCTGACCAGCACGCCGGCCTCGGCCGGTCCCAATGGCGCTCCGTCTTCCTCTTGGGAGCGGGGCAGGTACACTTTGAAGGTGGTCCCTTCTCCCAACTCGGAATAGACATAGATGTTGCCGCCCAACTGTTTGACGATGCCGTAGACCATGGCCAGCCCCAAGCCGGTGCCCTTGCCGATTTCCTTGGTGGTGAAGAAGGGGTCGAACATGTGCTCCTGGACCTCTTGGTCCATGCCGGGGCCGTCGTCGCTCACCGCCAGCATCACGTGGGGGCCGGGTACGGCGTCGGCGTGGCTGGCGGCGTATTGCTGGTCGAGGTTGACGTTGTCGGTCTCGATGGTCACCTTTCCCCCCTGGGGCAGGGCGTCGCGGGCATTGGCCACCAGGTTCAACAGCACCTGCTCCAGTTGATGGAAGTCGGCCAAAACCAGGCCGGTGTCGGGCTTGAGGTGGACCTCCAGGTCGATGTCCTCGCCGATGATGCGCTTCAGCATGGCTTGCTCCTGCTCCACCACCTGGTTCAGGCCGAAGGTCCTGAGCTTCAACACCTGCTTGCGCGACACCGCCAGTAGTTGGGCCACCAAATCCCGCGCCCGGAAGCTGCTGATCAGCACCTGCTCCAGATTTTGCCGCAAGGGGCTGTCTGGGGACAGGTCGTCCCTGGTCAGTTCGCTGTAGCCGATGATGGCCGAGAGGATGTTGTTGAAGTCATGGGCCACGCCGCCGGCCAGGGTGCCCAGGGCCTCCATCTTCTGGGACTGCCTGAGCTGCTCCTCCAGGTTTCTCTTTTCCCGTTGGGCCAGCCTGCGTTCGGTGATGTCCACGCCTACGCCCATAACCCCCAAAACGTCTCCGTTGAGGTCCAGCAGGCGCGAGGTGGATTCGTGCAGGATGAGTTGTCTGTTAATCAGTTGAAAGGTGACTTCGGCCTCTTCCTGCCCGCCTTCATCCAGGCTCTTTTGGGCCAGGCGGGCCACGATGCCGTCCTGGTCGGCAAAGGCTTCGGCCAGCTTCTTGCGGCCCACGATCTCCCCGGCACTCAGTCCGGTGAGCGCCTCGGCGATATGGGTGGCGGCGGGGTTCATGAAGGTGATGACCAGGTCCTGATCCGCGGTCCAAAAGGGCACCATCAAGCCGTTTTTGATGGACTGGCCCTCGCCGATGACCCCGGCCAGCATGCGTCTGAGGCTGGTGGCCATCTGGCCGATCTCGTCGCGGCCCTCATAGGTGATGCGTCGGTTCAAGTCGCCGTAGGCAATGGCTTCGGACACCAGGGCGATCTCGCTGGCCGGCCCGGAAATGGAGCGGGTTATCACGATGGTGAAGATGATGCCCAACAGTATGGCCACGGCGATGATGGCGTACATCAGAATAAAGGCCCGGTCGCGGGCGCCCTGGGAGTTTTTGAAAAACTTAGAAGCCATGTTTTCGGCGAAGGCCTCCAGGTCGTTGAGGGCGCCGATGATCCTGAGCACATGGGAGTTGCCCTTGCCCTTGGTAATGGCCGCGGCCTGGGTCGTCTCGCCCTCTGACACCAGGTTTATGACCTCCTGGCGAATGGGCCGCCACTGTTTGAATAGACGCTCGGCCTTTAAATACATGGAGCGCTCGCCCAAAAAGCGCTGTTCAATGGTCTTGAACTCGATGAGTACTTTTTGTTCCAGATCACCCACCAGGGCCACCGCCGCCTGGAAGTCGGTCTGATTGCTGGCCAGCACCACGTCCTTCATGGTGCGGTGCATGCGGATGACGTTGCCGTCTATGGCCAAGACCGCGCTTTTGACCGCGAAGGGATGCTCATACAGCTTGCGGTTCAAGTCCGAAAGCTGGTTCATCTCCGCCAGGGCGAACAACCCCACCACGGCCAACAGGGCCAGGAGCAGGCCGAAGCCGAGGCCTAAGCGGGTGGCGAGTTTTAAGTTGGACAGCAAGCGGCAAGCCTCCCAGCAAAAACGAAGCCGCTAACCCCTCAGTCAAAAACGGGCAGATTCCAATTGAACCACCCCCCAAGGGCTTCTACCTATGCTAGCACATTGCCCCGAATGCCGGTTGGCCGCATCCTCGGGCCCCGGGCACTGATGCATTGACCCCGGGGCCGGCCCGGATTAGTATGACGGGCACCATCAAACATCCCCGCGCCGACGCTGGAGCCGAGATGAGCCAGTATCAATTTCTGCCCTATATCGAGGGGTTGCTTAAGACCGCCAAGGAGGCCGGCGCGCCGCCTTTGCAGACCCTGACCCCGGAGGAGGCCCGTGGGGTGCGTAACCCGGTGATGATTGGGCTGCTGGGTCCGCCCGAGGAGATGGCCCTGGTTGCCGAGCAAACCATACCCGGCCCCGGCGGCGACCTGGCCTTACGCATTTACACCCCCCAGGGCCAGGGCCCCTTTGGCGTCCTGGTCTATTTCCACGGCGGCGGCTGGGTGGTGGGCAGCCTGGAGACCCACGACAGCCTCTGCCGCAAGCTGGCCAACCGGGCCGGCTGCGTGGTAGCCGCGGTGGACTACCGCCTGTCACCGGAGGCCAAGTTCCCCGCTGCCCTGGAAGACGCCTACGCCGGGGCCAAGTGGGTGCACGATCACGCGGCGGAGATAAACGTGGACCCGGCCCGCCTGGCAGTGGGCGGCGACTCCTGCGGCGGGGGCATGGCCGTCTCGGTTTGCCTGATGGCTAAGGAGCGCGGCGGCCCGCCGATCAGGTTCCAGCTCCTGGTCTACCCGGTGACCGACTTGTCCTCCTTTGACAAGGAGTCCTGCAACAAGTATGGCGACGATCTGCTCTTGACCCGGAGCGGCATGGGCTTTTTCCGGGGGCATTACCTGACTTCAGAGCAAGACGCCCAAAACCCTCTGGCCTCGCCCCTGTTGGCCAAAGACCTCTCCGGCCTGCCCCCGGCCCTGGTCATCACCGCCGAGCACGACGTGGTCACCAGCGACGGTGAACTCCTGGCCCGGCGCCTTAATGAGGCCGGGGTGCCGGCGGAGTACACTTGCTACCCGGGGGTGATCCACCTGTTCTTCGGCATGGCTGAACTGAGTGAGGAAGAAAACGGCCTGGCCCAGGCGGCGGCTGCCCTGAAACAGGCCCTGGCCTAACCCGACTCAAACCGGGGCGAGGCCCCGTTAGCAACCAACGGAGAGACAACATGAGACTGGCTGAAAGAGTCGCCCGCCTGGGCACTGAAACCGCCTTCGCCGTATCGGCCCGCACCGCGGCCCTGGCCGCCGAGGGACACAAGGTCTACTACTTCAATTTGGGTGATTTGAACTTCGCCACCCCCCGGGTGGTGGTGGAGGGGGCTGAGGCGGCCCTGGCCGAGGGGAAAACCGGCTACTGTCCCAACGCGGGCATTGCCGAGCTCCGAGAAGCCATGGCCCAGGTGACCAATGAGACCCATGGCACCTCTTACGGCCTGAACAACGTGGCCATCCAGCCCGGAGGCAAGCCGGTGATCGGCAAGTTCCTCCTCTCCCTGATGAACCCCGGCGACGAGGTGCTCTACCCCAACCCGGGCTTTCCCATCTACGAGTCCATGATCCAGTTCCACGGCGGGGTGGCGGTGCCCTATGGATTCAAAGAGGGCGAGAAAAACTTCGCCTTGGACCTGGAGGGCCTGGAAAGCTCAATTACAGACAGAACCCGGCTGCTGATATTGAACGACCTGCAAAACCCCACCGGCGCCGAGTGCTCACCCGAGGAGCTCAAGCGCCTGGCCGAGTTGGCCGTTGAGCACGACCTCTACGTCTTGAGTGACGAGGCCTACTATGACATCCGCTTCGAGGGCGACAGCCAGTCCATCGTCAGCCTGCCGGGCATGGAGGAGCGCTGTGTGATCCTCTATACCTTCTCCAAAAAATTCGCCATGACCGGCTGGCGGGTGGGCGCCGCCCTGGGCCCGGCGGACGTCATCGAGACCATCATCCAACTCAACATCAACGACGAGTCCTGCCCCAACCACTTCGCCCAGTACGGGGCCCTGGCCGGGCTCAAAGGCGACCAGAGCGAGGTGCAGGCCATGCTGGCCGCGCTCAAAGAGCGCCGCGACACCGCAGTGGACCTCTTGAACTCCATGGAAGGCGTCAGGTGCTACCGGCCGCACGCCACCTTTTACCTCTACCCCAACCTGACCGGGGCCATGGCGGCCAAGGGCATGGATTACAATGAGTTCCACGAGGCCCTTCTCATGGAAACCGGGGTTTCAGCCTGCACCCGGCTGCACTTCGGCTCCGAACTGCCCGGGGAAACCCAGCGCTACTTGCGCATGGCCTATTCCGGCATCGACCTGGATCAGATCGAAGAGGGCCTGACCAAGATGAAGGCCTGGGTGGAGGGGTAGGTTTCAGCCCGCGCTGGGACGCAACGTACGAGCAATAATTGCGAATTAATGCTTATTCAATGCAGAAACAGCCGTAGAAAAGGAGGCAAAATAATGTCCGTTGCAAAAAGCAAATCCGTGGTTTGCAGCGCTTCAAAATATCTCCTTTTTTCGGCGTTGTGCATCTTCATTCTGAACCTTGCCGCCCCGCAATACGCTGTTGGGGCAAAGCCAGAGACCAAACCCAATATTATCTATTTCCTGGTCGACAATATCGGCATGGGAGAACTCAGCACCTACAGCGGCGGACCCTACCGGGGTACCTACACGCCGCGTATCGACAAGTTCGCGGAAGAAGGGTTAAAGCTCACCAATTTCGCACCGGAAAACCAATGCACCCCTTCGCGGTCGGCCTTGATGACCGGACGCTATTCGGTCCGCTCCGGCACCCATACCGCCACCCTGGTGGGAGATGACAGCGGCCTGGTGGCCTGGGAAAAAACCATGGGCGACATTCTCTCCGCCGCGGGATACGCCACCGCCATCGTGGGCAAGTGGCACATCGGCGCCTCGGAGGGGCGTTGGCCCACTGACCACGGTTTTGACGAGTGGTATGGGCCGCCACGCAGTTATGACGAGTCCCTTTGGGCCGAAGACCCTTGGTATCGTCCCGGCCGCGATCCTATCAGTTATATGTATGAGGGCAAAAAGGGCGGGAAGGTAAAACCGGTCAAACAGCTCACCAGAGCGGTCAAGCGGGATCTCGACCTGGAATACATGAAGCGCGCCAAAAGTTTCATGAAGCGCAGCGTTGCGGCCAAAAAGCCCTTTTTCCTCTATTTCAATTACACCCTGCTACACTTCCCCGTGGATCCGCGCAAGGAATTCGCCGGCAAGACCGGCCACGGCAGCTTTGCCGACAGTCTGCTGCAATTGGACACCGATTTCGGACGGCTGCTGGATTTCATCAAAAAACTGGGCGTCGCCGACAACACCATCGTGGTCTTTTCAGGCGACAACGGATCGGAGTGGCACCGGCCCTGGCGCGGCACCTCCGGCTATTGGGCCGGTTCCTATTTCACCGGCATGGAGGGCTCCCTGCGAACCCCATGCATGATTCGTTATCCCGGCCAGGTTCCAGCCAAACAACAAAGCAACCAGATAGTCCACATCACCGACATGTTCACCACCATTTTAAAATGGGCTGGAGCCCAGGTTCCCCAAGACCGCGTCATCGATGGCCAGGATCAGCGCGCCTTTTTCGAAGGCAATCAAAAAGAGTCGGCCCGGGACGGTTTTCCCTATTGGATGGGCCCCAAAATGTATGGCGTCAAGTGGCGCAACTTCAAAGTGGTCTACGTCTTGAAGCGCAATTTCTCCGATCCGGAGCTGAACCTGGCCACGCCGCACATAGTCAACCTGGACACCGATCCGCGCGAAATACAAGGTTATGACTTCCCCTACATACACACCTGGGTGGCGTCCCACGCCGTCAAAATAGTGGGCGATTTTAAGGCCAGCGTGAAAAAGGAACCGCTTATACCGCACGGCGCTCCGCTGGATTACGTTCCCGGAAAGAAAGACTGAGACGCGACTTCGGGCGTCGACGTGGATCAGATCGAGGAGGGCCTGAGCTAGGTGACGGCTTGGGGGGAGGGGTAGAGGCCCAGCCTGCGCTGGGGCGGCTTGGCTGTCAGGCGCGAAGAATAAGGGGTTGATAAAGGGAAAAGCGGCGGCCTTTATGGGCCGCTGCTTCGTTATGGAAGGCCCGGTGCTCAGACGCCGAAGCTACAATGCTTCGGGCCCCAATCCATAGTCCCCCAGAGGGGTGGCCCGGACAACTGGCTTGTCCGGGTGCCGCAGGCACAAGAGGTCTATGGAGGCGGGCCCGCCTCGAACGACCGGCCCTCCATCAGGCACCAGACCTCACCCTCAACCTCTTGCCGCTTCGCGGCACAGACAACGAGTTGTCTGTGCTACCCGAGATAAAGAGGGGCCGGCCCCGGGAAACTCGACTGCCTCCCCCTTCTTCCCCCTTGCCTCCCGGCCCCCGGACTTGTTAACTAGTATATATCCCCGCACGCCACCAACCCTCTAGGAGCGCATCCATGAGCGACTATCCCCTTTTGTTCTCGCCCATCACCCTGAACCAGCTCGAGTTGAAAAACCGCATCGTGGTGCCGGCCATGCACCTGAACTACACCATGGACAACGGCAAGGTCACCGACCAGCTGGTGGAGTTCTACCGGGTCCGGGCCCGGGGCGGGGCGGGCCTATTGATCGTGGGCGGCTGCGCCATCAACCCCCTGGCCGGGGGACCCATATTCGTGAGCCTCAAGAGCGACGAGGATATCCCGGGCATGAGCCGCCTGGCCGAGGCGGTGCACGCCGAGGGCTCGGCCGTCGGGGCCCAGCTCTACATGGCCGGGGCCTATTCCCACCCCATGCTCATCGGCGAGCCGGGCATCTCCTCCAGCGCCCACACCAGCCGCTTCACCAAGAGCGAGTGCCGGGAGATGACCGATGAGGACATCGCCCAGACCCAGGACGATTTCGCCGCCGCCGCCCGCCGGGCCAAAGAGGCCGGCCTGGACATGGTGGAGATATTGGGCTCGGCCGGCTATTTGATCTGCCAGTTCCTCAGCCCGGTGATCAACAAGCGCACCGATGAGTATGGGGGCTCTATTGAGAACCGCATGCGCTTCGGCCTGGAAACCATCGCCAAGGTGCGCGCCGCGGTGGGGGATGAGTTCTGCGTGGGCATCCGCATCGCGGGCAATGATTTCGTGCCCGGCAGCCACACCAACGAGGAGGCCGCCCTGTTCGCCAAGGCCTGCGAGAGCGCCGGCGTGGATATGATCAACGTCACCGGCGGCTGGCACGAGACCCGGGTGCCCCAGATCACCAGCGAGTTGCCGCCGGGCGGCTTCTCCTATCTGGCCCGGGGGGTGAGGCGGGCGGTGGATGCGGTGCCGGTGGCCGCCTCCAACCGCATCCACAACCCCGGCCTGGCCGAGGACATCCTGGCCCGGGGCGACGCCGATTTGATCTGCCTGGGCCGGCCCAGCCTGGCCGACCCCGAGTTCCCCGCCAAGGCCAAGGCGGGCAGGCCCGACCTGATCCGGCGCTGCGTGGCCTGCAACCAGGGCTGCTTCGACGCGGTGGCCGAACTGAAGCCCATCGGCTGCATGGTCAACCCCCGGGCAGGCCACGAAGCCACCGACCCCGGGCCCCAGCCGGCGGTGGCACCCAAGAGCATCGCGGTGATCGGCGGCGGCCCCGGCGGCTGCCAGGCGGCCATCACCGCCGCCTCCCGCGGCCACCAGGTGACCCTGATCGAGGCCACAGACCATTTGGGCGGGCAACTGGCCTGGTGGAACGACCCCCTGGCCAAGCGCGACTTCGGCTCCATCCCCGCCTGGCAGGGCGCGGCCCTGGCCGAGCTGGGCGTGGAGGTGCTGCTGAGCACCACGGCGGATGCGGAGATGGTGGCCGAGCTGAAGCCCGACGCGGTGGTCCTGGCCGCGGGTGGACGCCCCACGGTGCCGCCCATACCGGGCGTGGATTTGCCTCACGTGGTCCAAACCTGGGATGTGCTCAAGGGCGAGGCCCGGCCCCGGGGCGAGGTGGTGGTGATCGGCGGCGGCGCCGCCGGCCTGGAGACCGCCATCGCCGTGGCCCGCATCGGGGCGCTCACCGAGGAGCAGGTCTATTACATGGCCCTGTTCGGGGCCGAAGCCCCGCAGGTGATCGGCGATCTGGTGGCCAGCGGCTCCCACCGGGTGACGGTGCTGGAAATGCTGCCCAAGGTGGGGGCGGGCATCGGCCGCTCCACCAAGTGGATCGTCTACGGTCTGCTCAAGCGCTTCGGGGTGGCCACCCACACCAAGGTGGAGGTCAAGGCCATCGAGGAGGGTACGGTCCGTGCGGTGATGGACGGCGAGGAAAAATTGATCCCGGCCGATAGCGTGATCCTGGCCACCGGCTACACCCCGGCCGATGAGTTGGCCGCGCCGCTCAAGGAACTGGGCCTGAAGGTGGAGGTGATCGGTGACGCCGCCGGCGGAGGCTCGGCCCTGACCGCCATCCACCAGGGCTATCACCTGGGCTGTTCTCTCTGAGCCGGCGGCAGAGCACGGGCTCTCCTGCCGGCCGGCTGGCATGTTGACCAGCCGGGGCTTTTCGCCCTTGGCTGTAGGCCCCTGACCTGATTGGAGGCTCGCCCAGGGCCTGGGCAGCCGGATCGGTCGGGTAGCATGTGTTTTCATCGGGAGGCCTTGGCTCCCCGGTGCGGCGCTTAAACCGATGGGAGGCTTGTCATGAAGGTATTGGTGACCGGCGGCAGCGGCTTTGTGGGCACCGCGCTGTGCCAGGGATTGATGCAGGCCGGGCACCAGGTGACGGTGCTCTCCCGCAACGAAAAATCGGCGGCGCGGCTGGCCTCGGGAGTGACGCCGCTGGTGGGGGACCCCACCTCGCCCGGGGCCTGGCAGGATGGGGTGGCCGGTCACCAGGGCTTCATCAACCTGGCCGGGGCCAGCATCTTCGGCCGCTGGACCGAGGACTACAAGGCCCTTTTGCGAAACTCGCGCATCCTCACCACCAAAAACCTGGTGGAGGCCATGGCCCGGGCCGAGGAGCCCACGGTGCTGCTCTCCGCCTCGGCGGTGGGCTACTACGGCTTCCGGGGCGACGAAGAACTGGATGAGTCCTCCCCGCCGGGCGAGGATTTCTTGGCCCGGTTGGGCATCGACTGGGAGGCTGAGGCCGAGCCGGCCAGCCTGTTGGGGGCGCGGGTGGTGCGCACCCGCTTCGGCATCGTCCTGGGCCGGGGCGGCGGCGCCCTGGGCCAGATGCTGCCCATCTTCAAAAAGGGCCTGGGCGGTCCCCTGGGCAACGGTAGGCAGTGGTTTTCCTGGATACACTTGGACGACCTGGTGGCCGCATTGATCTTCTGTTTGGAAGACGGCATCAGCGGCCCGGCCAACTGCACCGCACCCAATCCGGTGACCAACCGGGAGTTCTCCAAGGCCCTGGGCCGAGCGGTGCACCGGCCCGCCTTCTTGGGCGCGCCGGCCTTTGCGGTCAAGTTGGCCATGGGCGAGTTCGGTTCGGTGCTTTTGGAGGGGCAGCGGGTCTTGCCCAAGGCGCTATTGGAAGCGGGGTTTGAGTTCCGCTTTCCCACCATCGACCAGGCACTGACGGATCTGGTGGGCTGAGGCGCACCCAGGTCAGATTAAATTCATGGCCCGGGCCAGCGGCTGACCCGGGTCTTTTCCGGACTAATTCTGGAGACCAACGTGACCCCTGAATCGCATCGCCCGCGCCTGGCCGCCAGCATGATGGCCTCGGTGCCCTTCCGCGATCTTGATAAGACCCTGGGCCTGATGCGCACTCACTGTCCGGAGGCCCCCCGCCTGCCGGTGATGACCCGCTCCTTCCACTGGACCTTCGAGGGCCTGCCCTGCCTGCACCTGGACCGGGAAAACAAGCGCGTGTTGATGCTGCCCCCCGAGGAGCGGGAGGCAGAGGTGTTGGCCTTCTACGAGGCGGTGGAGGCAGATGATCTGGACTACTTCGCCACCAGCCGGGCGGCGGCGCCGTTCTACTACGAGATGGTGGAGGCGCTAAAGGCCGACCCCCCGCCCCAGATGCGCTGGCTGGGCTTCCAGTTCCCCGGCCCCATGGTGCTGGGCGAGACCTACAAACAATTGAGCGGCATGCCCGCCGCCCAGCACGAGACCCTGTGGGACATGCTGGTCAAGGGGGTTGCTCTGAAGACCCGCTGGCTGGAGCAGTGGCTGAGCGGTGAGTTCCCGGGGGTGAGCATCATCGCCGACCACCCCGAACCCAGCCTGGTCAGTTTCACCTCCGCCCAGGGCACCGGCTCACGGGAAGACGTCATCGCCACGGTGAATGAGGGCTTCTCCGGGGTGAACGCCATCCGCTGGGCGCACTGCTGCGCCAACATCGACTGGTCGCTGTTGACCGAGGCCCAGGTGGAGGTGATCAACTTCGACGCCTATCAGCACGCCGACAAACTGGCCCTGTACGGGGACCAACTGCAGGAATTCCTGGAGCGAGGCGGCATGCTGGGTTGGGGTATCGTGCCGGTGCGCGAGGATCTGATCAAAGGCGAGGACGCCGATTCCCTGACCGCCCGCCTGCGGGAGGGCTTCGACCTGCTGGTGGGGGCCGGGGTGGATGCCGACCTCATGGCGCAGTCCTCCTGGGTGCTCACCTCCTGTGAGACCTCGCTTTTGAGCGAGGAGCAGGCAGCGCGGGCCTTTGCCTTGGTGGGGGAGGTGTCAGAGAAGATGCGGGCGGAGTGCGGATTTTGAGCCAGCGGGGGGGGCGAAGATAGGAGGTGGGTAG
>JANQFN010000581.1 GCA_028277825.1 Desulfarculaceae bacterium | reverse complement strand
GCATGAAATCTGGCTGGTGCATGACTTCGCCTACGCCGACCTGACCTTTGACGGCTACGTGGCCCCCAGCCTCCTGCAGGTGCCCGGCGCCAAGGACATCGCTGTCGAACTTTTCTCCATGTCCAAGTCCTATTCCATGGCCGGCTGGCGTTTGGGCTTCACCGTGGGCAACCCGGAAATGATCACCGCCCTGACCCGTATCAAGAGTTATCTGGACTACGGCGTGTTCCAGCCCATTCAGATCGCGGGCATCATCGCCCTAAACGGCGACCAGGAATGCGTGAAGGGAATCGTGGAGGTCTATCGCAAGCGGCGCGACACCTTGGTCACCGGCCTCAACCGGGTGGGCTGGCAGGTGGACAACCCCCTGGCCACCATGTTCCTCTGGGCCAAGATCCCGGACCAATGGATCGAGATGGGCTCGGTGGAGTTTTCCAAGCTGCTGATCAACGAAGCCAAGGTGGCGGTCAGCCCCGGCCTGGGCTTTGGCGAGTACGGCGATGAATACGTGCGCTTCGCCCTGGTGGAAAACGAGCACCGCATCAACCAAGCCATACGCGGCCTCCGGCGCTTTTTCCAGGCCGGGAGCTAGGGGCTGACATGTCCTCCCAAAAAGTAAATGTCGGCCTCCTGGGCCTGGGCACCGTGGGCGGCGGTGTGGCCCAGCTTTTGTTGCAGGAAAAACAGCGGCTTTCAGACTATTTGGGCGCCGAGTTGGTCCTGGCCAAGGCCGTGGACCTGCGCCCGGAACTGGCCGCCGAAGCGGGCCTGGCTCCAGACCTGTTCAGCAGTGATGCCTCGGAGATTTTGGCTGATCCGGAAATCGACATCGTAGTGGAGATGATCGGCGGCCTGGACCCGGCCCGGGGCTTCATCCTGGAGGCCATCAGCCAAGGCAAACAGGTGGCCACGGCCAACAAGGCCCTGTTGGCCTCCCACGGGGCCGAGGTCTTTGAGGCGGCCCGGCGGCAAAAAGTGGGCGTGGCTTTTGAGGCCTCGGTGGGGGGCGGCATCCCCCTGGTGCGCTCGCTGCGCGACAGCCTGGCCGCCAATCAAATCAATTCTTGCCTGGGCATCCTCAACGGCACCTGCAACTTCATCCTTTCGCGCATGACCGCCCAGGGCGAACCCTTTGCGCAGGTCTTGGCCCAGGCCCAGGCCAAGGGCTATGCCGAGGCTGATCCTTACATGGACGTGGAAGGATATGACACCGCGCACAAGCTGGCCATCGTGGCCGCTTTGGTCACCGGCTCCCAGCCCAAGCTGGAGGACATCCCCACTGAGGGCATCTCCCAGATCACGCCGTTGGACATCCAGCTGGCCGGTGAGTTCGGCTTCAGGGTCAAGCTGTTGGCCATCCTGAACAACGCCGGCAACGGGGCGGTGGAGGCCCGGGTGCATCCGGCCCTGGTGGCTGAGGACCACCTCTTGGCCTCGGTGCAAGGGCCCTTCAACGCCCTGCACATAGACGGCGACTGGGTGGGCCAGGTGCTTTTGCACGGCCGGGGAGCGGGCCGGGAACCCACTGCCTCGGCAATGGTGGGCGACGTGTTGGACCTGGCCCGCGACGTGATCACCGGCTGCCCGGGCCGGGTGCCGCCCCTGGGCACTGCCCGCCAGGGCGGAGGCGTCTTGGAGTTGGCCCCCCTGGCCAACGCCATGTGCCGCTATTACTTCCGCTTCACGGCCCAGGACCGCCCCGGCGTGCTGGCCCGCATCAGCCGGGTGCTGGGCGACAATGACATCTCCATCCAGGCGGTGATCCAAAAAGGCCGCCGCGACATTGGCCCGGTGCCCATTGTAATGCTCACCCACCGCGCCCAGGAGGCGGCGGTCAAACGGGCCTTGAACGAGATCGACTCTTTGGAGATGATTGCCGAGCCAACCATGCTCATCCGGGTGGCCTAGTGTAAGGGCTAATAAACAACCCCGCCGCAAAAAGCGGGGTATCAAGGGGAAGATTTCAGCTTCCTGGCGCGGCAAGCCGCGGGGAATGAACCCCCGTACGGGGGTTCAACAAGGTATTGCAATCATGAAGTATATCATCCTGGTCGGCGACGGCATGGGCGACATGCCCCAAGAGGCCCTGGGAGGTAAAACCCCGCTGGAGCACGCCGCCACCCCCCATATGGACCGATTGGCCCAAAAAGGCCTTATCGGCCTGGCCCAGACCATCCCGCCGGGCAAGGACCCGGGTTCGGACACGGCCAACATGTCCCTGTTTGGCTATGACCCGGCCATATACCACACCGGGCGGGCGCCCATCGAGGCCGCGGCCATGGCCGTGGAATTGGGCCAGGATGATATCGCCTTCCGCTGTAATTTGGTTACCCTGGACTGGCAGGCAGATGCCACCATCATGGCTGAATACTCGGCCGGACACATTGACAGCGAGAGCGCGGCCAAGCTCATCCAGGCATTGCAGGCCGGATTGGGACGCGAGGGCCTGGCCTTTTATCCCGGGGTCAGCTATAGGCATCTTTTGGTATGGCGAAACGGCCCCTTGGACGCGGCCACCGTGCCCCCGCACGACCGTAGCGGCCAGCCCGTGGACGACGTCCTGGACGCGGGCGGCGACCTCGGGGCAGTCAACGAACTCACCCGGGCCTCCTGGCCGCTTTTGCAGGAGCAGCCAGTCAACCTGGAGCGGATCGAGGCGGGGCAGCCGCCGGCCAACTCCATCTGGCTGTGGGGCCAGGGCACCAAGCCCTCCTACATAACCTATCAGGAGCGCTTTGGCTTGAGCGGCCTGGTGGTGAGCGCGGTGGATTTGGTCAAGGGTCTTGGCGTGTTGGCCGGCCTGGAAGCAGTGGAGGTGCCCGGCGCCACCGGCTGGCTGGACACCAACTATGCGGGCAAGGTGGCCGCCGCACTCAATGGCCTGAGAGACGGTGACGTGGTGTATCTGCACGTGGAGGCCCCGGACGAGGCCTCCCACGCCGGCGACCTGGAACTGAAACTCAAGGCCATTGAGTTGTTTGACAGCCAGATAGTGGGGCCGTTGCTGGAGGGCCTGGCCGGGCTGGGGGAGCATCGCATCCTCTTGGCCACGGACCACTTCACCCCCCTGAGCACCCGCACCCACGGCTCTCAGGCGGTGCCCTATGTGCTGTGGGATTCGGCCAATCCCCGCCCGGGCGCGGCTGGCTACCACGAGGCCGCCGCGGCAGATGGCCTGTTTGAACCCCAGGCCTTTAAGCTGGCTGAAAAGCTGGTGAGGGGTTTTTGATGCATCGCACTGAAATCAGACCCCTGTTCGGTGACGTGGACGCCATGAACGTGGTCTACTATGGCAATTATCTTAGGTTTTTCGAGCGGGGCCGCGCCGAGCTGATGCGGGCGGCCGGCTGCCCCTACAGCCAGATAGCGGCCCTGGGTCTGCACATGCCCGCGGTGGAGGCCGGCCTGCGCTACTGCCAGCCGGCCATGTACGACCAACTCCTCGCGGTGGAGGCCAGCGTGGCTTGGGTCAAAAAGGCCTCCTGCCGCTTTGAGTACCGGATCCTGGATCTCGAGGGCGGCGGGGAGCGCGAACTGGTGACCGGCTTCACGGTGCACGGCTGCGTAAACGGCGAGGGCAAGGTCAAGCCCCTGCCGCCCCCGGCGGTGGAGGCCCTGAAAAAGCATCTGAGGGACTAAAGCCCTATTGGGTGGTAGGCTCAAGGGGGCTTGTGATATACTTCCGCGATTGTAAATAGAGACTGTTCCCGGAATATCGGCGCCTTAGCAAACGCCACTACGCGCTGACCGGGGTAAAATACATAGAATTCAATAGCCTAGGGAGGCTAAACGTGGCTAGCAAAAAATTCGTCTACTTCTTCGGCGACGGCAAAGCCGAAGGATCGGCAGACATGAAGAACCTCTTGGGTGGCAAGGGCGCCAACATCGCCGAGATGACCAGCCTGGGCATCCCGGTTCCCTCAGGATTCACCATCACCACCGAGGTTTGCACCTACTTTGACCAGCACGGCGGCAAATACCCCCTGGGCTTGAAGAAACAACTCGAGACCGCCTTGAAAAAACTGGAAAAGTCCATGGGCGCCAAGTTCGGCGATGTGGACAACCCCCTGTTGGTCTCAGTGCGCTCCGGCGCCCGGGTCTCCATGCCCGGCATGATGGACACCGTGTTGAACATCGGCCTGAACGATAAGACCATCCAGGGCCTGATCGCCAAGACCGGCAATGAGCGCTTTGCCTACGACGCCTACCGCCGCTTCGTCAACATGTACGGCGACGTGGTCATGGGGGTGCAGCCCCGTAACGACAAGGAACACGACCCCTTTGAGGTGATCCTGGAGAAAAAGAAGAAAAAGCGCGGCATCGAGTTGGACACCGACCTGACCGCCCAGGACCTCAAGGAACTGGTGTCCGAGTTCAAGGCCCTGATCAAAAAGCGCCTGGGCCGGCCCTTCCCCGAGGACCCCATGCAGCAGCTCTGGGGCGGCATCGGCGCGGTGTTCGAGTCCTGGAACATCCCTCGCGCCATCTCCTACCGCCAGATCCACGGCATCCCCGGCGACTGGGGCACCGCGGTTAACGTGCAGGCCATGGTGTTTGGCAACATGGGCGAAGATTCAGCCACCGGCGTGGCCTTCACCCGCGACCCGGCCACCGGTGAAAATTATTTCTACGGCGAGTATATGAGCAATGCCCAGGGCGAGGACGTGGTGGCGGGCATCCGCACTCCCCAGCCCATCAACCGGGCCAAAAAGGTGCCCCGGGGCATGATGACGCTTGAGCAGGAGATGCCCAAGCTCTACAAGCAATTATTCCGCATCCGCAACAAGCTGGAGCGCCACTACAAAGAGATGCAGGACATCGAGTTCACCATCCAGCAGGGCCGTCTGTGGATGCTGCAGACCCGCACCGGCAAGCGCACCGCCGCCGCCGCAGTGCGTATCGCGGTGGAGATGGTCAAAGAAAGGCGCATCTCCAAGGCCCAGGCGGTCCTGAGGGTCTCCCCGGACCAGCTGGACCAGCTCTTGCACCCCACCCTGGACCCCAAGGCCAAAAAGACCAAACTGGCCAAGGGCCTGCCTGCCAGCCCCGGCGCGGCGGTGGGCCAGGTGGTGTTTTCCGCGGCCGAGGCCGAGTCCTGGGTGGCCAAGGGCAAGCAAGTGATCCTGGTGCGCGTGGAGACCAGCCCGGACGATATCCGCGGCATGAACGCGGCCGAGGGCATCCTCACCAGCCGGGGCGGCATGACCAGCCACGCGGCGGTGGTGGCCCGGGGCATGGGCAAGTCCTGCGTGGCCGGCTGCGCCAACATCGACGTGGTCTACGGCAAAAACCACTTCAAAGTGGGCAAAAAGATCGTCAAGCAGGGCGACTGGATCACCTTGGACGGCTCCAAGGGCGAGGTCTACGCCGGCCAGGTGGCCAAAGTGGAGCCCAAGCTCACCGGCGACTTCGGCACCTTCATGAAGTGGGCTGATGAGATCCGCACCCTGGGGGTGCGCACCAACGCCGACACCCCGCACGACAGCGGCGTGGCCCGGGCCTTCGGCGCCGAGGGCATCGGCCTGTGCCGCACCGAGCACATGTTCTTTGAGGGCAAACGCATCGACGCGGTGCGCCAGATGATCCTGGCCGAGGACCTCAAGGGCCGCAAAAAGGCCCTGGCCAAGCTGCTGCCCATGCAGCGCGAGGACTTCGTGGGCATCTTTAGGGCCATGGCCGGGCTGCCAGTGACCATCCGCACCCTGGACCCGCCCCTGCACGAGTTCCTGCCCCACATCGACGACACCAAGGGAATCAGCGCCCTGGCCAAGCAGATGGGGGTAAAACCGGCGCAACTGAAAAAGAAGATCGCCTCTCTGCATGAGTTCAACCCCATGCTGGGCACCCGGGGCTGCCGCTTGGGCATCACCTTCCCCGAGATCACCGAGATGCAGGCCAAGGCCATCTTCCAGGCCGCCTGCCAGGTGGCGCGGGAAGGCAAACGGGTGCTGCCCGAGATCATGATTCCCCTGGTGGCCCACGTCAACGAACTGACCCTGCAGCGCGACATCGTGGAGCAGGTGGCCCAGGACGTCATGAAAAAACAGGGCGTGAAGATCAAGTACCTGGTGGGCACCATGATCGAGCTGCCCCGGGCGGCGCTGACCGCCGACCAGATCGCCCAGCAGGCTCAGTTCTTCTCCTTTGGCACCAACGACCTTACCCAGACCACCTTCGGCTTGTCCCGCGACGACACCGGCATGCTTTTGGCCGAGTACGTCGACGACGGCATCCTGCCCAAGGATCCCTTCGTGAGCATCGACGAGGAGGGCGTGGGCAAGTTGGTGGATATGGGCGTAAAACTGGGGCGCCAGACCAGCCCAGGACTCAAAGTGGGCATCTGCGGCGAGCACGGCGGCGACCCGGACAGCGTTGACTTCTGCCACCGGGTGGGCCTGGACTATGTGAGTTGTTCACCCTACCGGGTGCCCATCGCCAGGCTGGCCGCGGCCCACGCGGCGCTGAAACACCCGACGGCAAAGCCTAAGCCCAAGAAAAAGGCCAAAGCCAAACCCAAAAAGAAGAAGTAAATAAATGCCACAGGGCCGCGCCCCACTTAGGGGGCGCGGCCCAAGTATAAACTCGGAGATTATTGATGGTCCCCATTCGCCTCGCTGGCACCGGCTCCTACCTTCCCGAAAAAGTCCTTTCCAATTACGATATCTCCGAGACTCTGGACACCACCCACGAGTGGATCGTCAAACGCACCGGTGTGCACACCCGGCGGGTGGCCGCGCCCGAGGAGGCGGCCAGCGACCTGGCCCTGCCCGCCTCGCGCCAGGCCCTGGAGGCGGCCGGCATCAGCGACCGGGATTTGGACTACATCATCGTGGCCACCATCACCCCGGACACCCACTGCCCCTCGGCGGCCAACTGGCTGCAGGCCAAAATGGACGCCCCCCAGGCGGTGTCTTTTGACGTCACCGCCGCCTGTTCGGGCTTTGTCTTCGGCCTGGACGTGGCCAGCCGCTACATCCAGGCGGGCATGGCCCAACACGTGCTGGTGGCGGCTAGCGAGGTTATGAGCCGGGTGCAGGACTGGACCGACCGGGGCAACTGCATACTATGGGGCGACGGCGCCGGAGCGGCGGTGCTCAGCGCCGCTGAAGGCATGCCCAAGTTGATCGACACCTATCTGGCCTCTGACGGTGCCAACGGCCAGAATCTGTTGATGCCCGGCGGCGGCTCCAAAACCACGCCCATCAGCTACGAGTCGGTGGATCAAAAACTGCACACCCTGAAAATGATCGAGGCCTCGGCCTCGGTGCGGGTGGCGGTGAAGTTCTTTGCCGAGTCGGTGACCATCATCCTGGACAAGCACGGGCTCAAGCTCGACGACGTGGATCACATCATCCCCCACCAGGCCAACTTACGCATGCTGCAGTCAGTGGCCAAGCGCTTGGGGGTGGATTTCGAGAAATTCGTGATCACGGTGGACAAGTACGGCAACATCTCCTCGGCCTCCTCGGCCATCGCCCTGGCCGAGGCCATCCACTCCGGCCGCATCCGGCCCGGCGACCTGGTCTGCATCACCGTGTTCGGCGGCGGTCTGACCTGGGGCAGCGCCCTGCTGCAGTTCTAGCCAAAAGCAGGCACGGCTGTAAAGACCGGCCCGTTTGGGTTGGGTTTTCCTGTCCCTGGATTTTCATTGCTATCGCTTAAATTCCCTGCAGACTTTGGTCAAGGCCGGGCCACCTTGCCCGGCCGCCCGACCGGTGGCTGGGGGCACCGCCACAACCAGTCTGGTT
>JANQFN010000543.1 GCA_028277825.1 Desulfarculaceae bacterium | reverse complement strand
TGCCAGGCGTCCACGGTCTTGAGACCCAGCAGGGGACAGGCGGCCACCATCAACAGGGCGGTGAGGCGGGCGGGTAGCCAGCCGGCCAAATCGTCCAGGCGGGCGGCCGCCCGCCCGATGTCGCCGTGAATGGCATCTTTATAGCCCACCATGGAGTCCAGGGTGTTGACCGTTTTGTAGGCCACCGCGGCCACCGGTCCGCCCAGAGCCAAATAGAACAGGGGCGCGATCACTCCGTCGTTGAGATTTTCGGCCACGGTTTCTACCAGGGCGCGGCGCACCCCGGCCCGGTTTAGGCGGGAGGTGTCCCGGCCCACGATCATGGCCAGGCGCGAGCGGGCCATCTCCAACTCGCCCCGCTTCAACGGCAGGGCCACGATGCGGGCCTCCCGCCAGAGCTGGCCGGCGGCCAGGCACTGGAAAGCCAAGAGCAGGCCCAACAGCCAGCCCAAGGGTGCGGCCAGCCAGGTGGCCAGGCTCAGCAGAAGCCAGGCGCCCAGGCTGAACCCGCCCACCACCGCCAGCACCAGCAGGACACCGGCCAGACGCAGGTCCCGCGGCGTCTCAAAGGCTGTACGCAGCGATCTGTCCAGCCAGGCGATGAGCCGGCCCATGTAGCGCACCAGGTGGGGCAAATGGGGGGGGTCGCCAATAACGGCATCGGCCAAGGCGGCCAGGGCAACCAGCAGCGCGGCGCTCACGAACCGGCCCGCCGTTGGGTTGTTGTCAAACCAGCCTGGGTGTGGATTGTGTTGCAGAGTAATCTCAAATGCCGCTCCAGAGTGGTCTTGGCGTAATATTTTTCGAATCCGGATTTCAGCCCTTGCTTGCTGAGGCCTGCGAGCTTATTCAGCAAAAGTCTAGATTAAGGGCCTCAGCGATGCAAGCGCCGGTCTGGTAAAATGCAATAATTAAATTAAATTCCAACTTGATTCTATAAATCGCAGTGTAGCCTTTTGGATTGCTAAAAATCAAAAATCATGTAAATTGCATTCTTTAAGTTGTGAAACCCTGTTTCATTTCATTCGAGACAAACGCTAAAAAAGTCCCAAAATAATGAACAGCCCTGCCGCAAGCAGCGGGATATCAAAAGGAAGTTTTCAGCTTCCTGGCGCGGCAAGCTGCGGAGAATGAACCCTCGCATGTAGTTTAAAACTACCTGCTTGACAGTTATTATTATGCGGCGGTATAAAAATTCACTGTGAACAATTAAACCTTTCTTTTTTGTAATCGCAAAGGAGTGTGTTGCATGGCCAGAGCATCGCGGTGGACCAAACCAGACCGTGCCAAAATGTTAAAAATGGTCAAGAATGGTGTCTCCGAACAGGATATCCGGGCCGCCTTTACCACCAAGGGCGGCAAGGGCGGTCAGCGCACCATGAACGCCGGGGAGTTTGCCCAGCAACTCAAGCAGGCCATGGTGGAAGCCGGCGATATCAAGCAGGCTCCGCGCAAGAAGCAAGCTGCCAAGCCCATGGATTACAAGGTGACCAAAACCGGCCGCCTGACCATCACCGACTTCAGCCAATTGACCGGGGCCAAGGCCGGCGCCGCTTTTGTTTTGGAAAAGCCCCGCGGCCGCTCCAAGGCCTGGCGTTTGGTGCCGGTTTAAAGTTATCTTCCAGTCGTTTTCCGGCGGGCGCGGGTTGGGCTTGATGACAAAGCCCGGCCCGCGTTTCCCCAAATGCGGCAGTCCCATGCGGGCGGCCTGGAATCCAACCCGAGCTTTGCGTTGACCGGATTTATTAAAATTACAGGCGCTTTTATATTTAATGAATCTCTTTCTCAAGTGGCTGTTGAGCATGGGGGTGGGGCTCTTGCCCGGGCCCCGCGGCACCTATGGCTCCATTTTGATTGCCGGGCTGGCTGCCGGCTGGCTGGCCGCCGGCGGAGGCGCCTTGTCCGGTGTCTGGTATCTGGGCTTGGTGGCCCTGGTCTCGGCCCTGACCCTGGCGGCGGGGCAGGCGGCCCTCAAGCGGCGGGTGTTTGGCACAGAACCCGATCCCGGCCGCATAGTCCTGGACGAGGCGGCCGGCATGCTGTTGGCCCTCTACGGGCTCTCAACGCTGGACTGGCGCCTGCTGGCCGCCTTTTGCCTGTTCCGCATCTTCGATATCTTAAAACCCTTTCCCGTGGGCATCTCCCAGCGCCTGCCTGGCGCCTGGGGCGTTTTGCTGGACGATCTATTGGCCGGGCTTTATGCCTTGGCCGGCTGGCGTCTGCTGGAGTATCTGCTGATCAGATTCGCCGGATAGCACAATTTACTGAAACCTGCAAACGCAGGTTTTTTAGCGGGCCACCTTGGCCCGGCGGATGGCCTTTAAGCGGGGCCGCACCAGTTGCGACACCAGGACCAAGTCGGTCTTTTTACGGAGCAGGGGTGCCCATTTTTTAAGGGCCGTTATGGTGCCCGGGTGGGGGTGGGCGATGGCGATCAGGGCGCCCTTTTGCCGGGCCAGCTTGAGCAGGCGCTGTATCTGGACGCCCACCGCCTTAGGCGTGGCCTGGTTGTCCAGGAAGATCCCCCGCCGGGCGCTGGAAACCCCCAGGCGGCGCGCGGTGGCAAGTCCCTTGGAGCCTTTGGTGGTGTAGCTGTCCACGAAGAACAGGCCCCGTTTTTTCAAGGTGGCCAGCACGGGCATTAAAAGCGACGGGTGGCGGGTGAAGCGCGAGCCCATGTGGTTGTTGACTCCCACGGCTTGGGGCAGGCTGTCCAGGGCCTTTTGAGTCTTTTGGCTCAATTCCCGGCTGGACATTTCCACCATCAGCGCGCCCGGCCCCGGGTCCACCTGGGGGTAGCCCTGGGGCTCCATGGGCATATGCAGCATCACCTGCAGGCCCCGTTGGCGGGCCAGCGCGGCTGTTTCTGCGGCATGGGGTGAATAGGGCAGGATGGACATGGTCAGCGGGATGCCCAAGCCGGCCAGTTCCCGGGCCGCGGACAGGTCATAGCCCAGATCGTCGATCAGAAGAGCCACCTGGGGCCGGGCCTTTTTGGTTTTGGGCTCGGCCACGGCCAGGGGAGGCAGCAGGCGCACCCGGTGGGTGACGCGGCCGTTGAGGCTGATCTCCAGGTCCAGGCTCTTGCCCCGGGTTTTTGGGGCCACCTTTAGGCCGTGGCGGCCCAGAGTTTGGCTAATTTTTTTAGCGGCTGTTTTAAGGGAGCCGCCGGGCGCCAGGTGGGCTTGCATCAGGGTCAGCTCGCCGTGTGCGCCCGCGCCGTGTTTCAGCCTCAGGGTCTCGGGCTCCACCCCGGCCTTTTCCAAAGCGGCGAACACCTCCTGGTCCATTTCGGGCAGGGTGCGGGCGCTGGGTCCGGCGGGCAGCGGTTCCTCATAGACGGGCGGCCTGGTGTCCGGCCCGTGCAGGCCCCACCAAAGGCCCAGGGCCACCAGGGCGCAGGCCAGGGCGGCCAGCTTCAGGCGGGTGGAGAAAAAGGGGTTGCGCGTGGGCCTGCGTTTCGGCGAGGCCCGTCGGCGCCGTTTCACGACACCCCCTGGCTAGCGAGAGGCCGTGGGGCTGTTGCTGTAGACCTGGAGGGCCTTGAGCAGGTCCAGGGCCCTTACCATCTGGTTGTCCCGCTGCAAACGCTCCTTGTCGAAAAGCAGTTTGTTCTTCTTCTTTTCTGGCTCGGAGCCTTTGCCGTCTTCAGCCGGGGCGGCTTGTCCCTCGGCGGGTATGGCCCCGCGCAGGTCCTTTTCCCTCAGCGGAGCGGAAGACGAGTCAGTCTTTTTGGGCTCCTTGGGCGGCGGCGTCACCCAGAGCACCTCCACATCAGGCACGATGCCCTTGGCCTGTATGGCCCGGCCCTTGGGCGTGTAATAGCGCGCCGTGGTCAGCTTCAGAGCGCCCAGGTCGTCCAGGGGCAGAATGGTCTGCACCGAGCCCTTGCCAAAGGTAGGGGTGCCCAACAGCACCGCCCGCTGGTGGTCCTGCAGGGCGCCGGCCACGATCTCGCTGGCGCTGGCCGAGCCCTGGTTGATCAGCACGATAACCGGATAATCGCCCGCACTGGTGCCCGGGGTGGCCTTGAATACCATTTCCTGTTCGGGCAGGCGGCCCTTGGTGGAGACGATCAGACCCTTGTCCAGAAACTGGTCAGCCACGTTGACCGCCTCGGTCAGCAGGCCGCCGGGGTTGGTGCGCAGGTCCAGGATAAGACCCTTGATGGGCGGTTTTTGCGACTGCAACTCCTTGAGGGCGTTCTTGAGCTTGTCAGTGGTGTCTTCCTGGAAATTGGTGATGCGGATCAGGCCGTAGCCCGGCTCCAGCACGTTGTGGCGCACGCTCTGCAAAGGGATCATGTCGCGCACGATGGTGATGTCTTTGAGCTTGCCCAGGCCGTCGCGCAACACGGTCAGCACCACCTTGCTGCCCTTGGGGCCCCGGATGGCCTTGACCGCGTCCATCATGCTCATGCCCTTGGTCAGCTTGCCGTCGATCTTGATGATGCGGTCGCCCGCCTCCACACCCGCCTTGAAGGCCGGGGTGCCCTCGATGGGCGAGACCACGGTCAGGGTGCCGTCGCGCATGGTTATGACAATGCCCACCCCGGAAAAGGTGCCTTTGGTCTCAACCTGCAGCTCTTTGTATTCCTCGGGGGTCAGGTAAGCCGAGTGCGGGTCCAGAGAGCTGACCATGCCCTTGACCGCCTGGGTCAACAATTCGTCAGCCTTTTTCTGTTCCACGTACTTGGATTTGATCTGGTTGAGCACCTCGGTCAAAAGGCGCATGCGGCGGTAATCCTCGTCGCCGGCGGCCCGGGCCGGAAGCTGGTGCAACTGGGGCAGGGCAAGGGCCAAAAAGCCGGCCAGGGCCAGTATGAGCAGGCCGTAGCGCAAGATGCGGCTAGACATGAAAGTCTCCCAAAACAAAGTGATTCGAGCAATTTCTAAGATTATAGGCTGCGCTCAAAGCGGTCAAGAGCCAAGCCTGAGCCATTGGCGCGGGTCCACCGGCTTGGCCTTGAGCCGCACCTCCAAATAGAGCTTGCCATCATCTCCAACCGCGCCCACCTGATCGCCGGGAGAGAGCTTTTGGCCCTTGTGCACCGAGATGCTGGCCAAGTTGGCCAGCACCGAATGCACCGCCTGGCCGTGGTCCACCACCACCACCCGGCCGTAGCCTTCCAACTCGCCGGCAAAGGCCACTTCTCCCCCCCAGGGTGAGCGCACCGGCGCCAGTTTGCCGGCCTTGAGAATGATGCCGCGGCGGCCGCGGCCAAAGCCGGAAGTCACCCGGCCCTCCACCGGTGGGGACAGACGGCCGCGGGCGGCCAGCACTCCGGGCAGGCTGCGGCCATCTTTGTCTCCCGGCGCGGCCGGCAGGGCAAAGGCCCGGGCCAGCCGCGCTTCGGCCTCCTTGAGCGCCCCGATGTTTTCGATCAGGGCCTTTTGTTTGCTTTCCAAACGGCTGAGCAATACCTGGCGTTGTTTGTGCAAATCCGACAGCCGCCCGCGGCTGGCCTCGGCCGAGGCGCGCAGGCGCAAAAGTTGCTGGCTTCTCTGGGTGAGCTGTACCTGCACCTGCTTCAGCCGCTGGCCGGCGGCTCTGAGTTCGGCCAGGCGCTGCTGCTGGGCGGCCAGGAGCAGGGCGAAGATGCGGGAGCGCTGCAAGGCCAGGCGGAAATCATGGCTGGATTTGAGCAAGCTGAAGCCGTCTTCGTAGCCCAGGATGTACAGGGCTCGGAGCTGACGGTGATAGCTCTGACGCTGCTCTTGCTCCATTTGCTTCAGCGGGGACTCCTCGGCCAGCATGCCCTCCAGGATCAGGCGCAGTTCGCCCTCCTGGGCCTTCATGCGTGCTGCTGAGGCCTGCTCGGCGGCGATGAGGCTCCCCAGGGAGTCCAACTCCCGTTGCAGGCTGGCGCTGGTTTGGGATATATCTTCCCACTCGTCCAGCAGAACGATCAATTTCTGTTTGAGAGCCTGGCGGGTTTGCTCGGGGGTTTGGGCCCGGGCGGGCGGCGTGGCCAGGACCAGGGCCAAGGCGAGGACAAGCGGCATCAGCCGCTTCACAAAAGCCTCCGTTGCCGGAGGGTGCGGCCCACCCCCAGGAAACCGCCCAGCAGACCGGCGACGATGGCCAGGATGATCAGGACCAAGGGCAACAAGGCCGGAAAGCTGACCACCTGTTCCAGGTTGAGGCCCAGGGGCAAACTGGCCGGGGCGGCCAGCATGGCAAACAGGAGCCAGATCAAAAGCGAGGCCAACAGGGCGGCGGCCACGCCTTGCAGCATGGCCTCCACCAAAAAAGGCCGGCGCATGTACCCGGCGCTGGCGCCCACCAGGGCCATTAACTCAAGCTGCTCCCGGCGCACGTGCACCGACAGACGCACCGTGTTGGACACCACCAGGATCACGCCCAAAAACAAGAGCAGGCCCAGGGCCAGGGCCAGATCGCCGGCAGAGGTGATGGCCGCCTCCAGGCGGTGCAGCCAGGGGCGGCTGGTGACCACTTCGATCACGCCGGCCTGGTTGCCCAAAAGGGCGATCAGTTCGTCAGTGGCCTCGTGCTCCGGGGCCAACACCAGCTCCAACGCGTTGGGCAGGGGGTTGTCCCTGAGATCGTCCAGCAGATTGGCATGGGGCCCCAATTGCCCGCGGAAGCGTTCCAGGGCCTCGTCGCGCCCCACGAAACGGGCGCCCCTGATCTGAGGCATGCGCACCAGTTGCGCGGACAGGCCGGCGGCTTCGTCGGGCTCGATGCGGTTGTCCAGCACCAGGGTCAGGCTGGGGCCGCTTAAAAGCCGTGAGCTGGCCTGGTACAAGTTGAAACACAGGGCCAGATACACCCCCATGATGGCCAAGGCCACGGTGAGGGTGCTCACCGCCACCCCCTGCAGCCAGAGGTCTTCCTTGATGCGCAAAAAGGCGCGCATCACGGGCCCCCGGCTCTGCACCCGGGAGGTCACGAGCGTTCCTCCAGGCGGCCGGAGGAGAGGTGTATCACCTTGGCGCCTTTGACCAAACTCAACAGGGTGGGGTCGTGGGTGGCCACCAGTACCGTGGCGCCGCCCACGTAGTCGCCCACCAGCATGCGCATGATCATCAGGGCATTGTCCGGGTCCAGGTTGCCGGTGGGTTCGTCAGCCAGGATCAGGCCCGGGCTGGGGGCCAGGGCCCGGGCCAGAGCCACGCGCTGCTGCTCGCCGCCGGACAGGGTGCCCGCGGGCACGTCGGACTGCTCCAGGAGCTTGACCTGGGCCAACACCTCCAAGACCCGCCGCACCAGAGCGGCGTCGCGCACGCCGGCCACGTGCAAGGACAGGGCCACATTTTCAAACACGCTTTGCTGAGGCAGCAGGCGGAAGTCCTGGAACACCACGCCCAGGCGGCGGCGCAACAGGGGCAGCTTGCGCGGGGGCAGTCGGCCCAAATCGGTGCCCCCCACCAGCACCCGTCCGCTGGTGGGCAGCTCGGCCCCGAACAACAGACGCAAAAGGGTGGTCTTGCCCGCCCCGGATGGGCCGGTGAGGTATACGAACTCCCCAGGCGGCACCAACAGGTTGATGTCCTTGAGAGCGGCGTCGGGTCGGCCGAGATATTTTTTGGTGACTCCTTCCAGACGGATCATGCCTGCATGCCTACATTTTGGGCTCGGGTTTTCCTCCGGCCTGCACCAGCCCCTCGCCCATGGCCCGCTTCAGGCGGGCCTCGGCGATGTTGAAGGTGGTCAGCGCGTTGTAGTAGTTGACCCGGGCCTGGGTTAGAAGCAACTGCGCGTCCAGCACCTCGGTATTGGTGGTCAGTTGGGCCTTGTAGCGCTCGAAGATGATGCGGTAGTTCTCCTCGGCCTGCTTGACCTGGGTGGTGGCGGTGGCGATGTTCAACTGGGCCTCTATGAGAAACAAGACCGCCTCGCGCACCTGCAGGTCCACTTGGTCCTGCAGGTCTTGGCGCACCGCCTCCAAACGGCGCTTGTCCGCCCGCACCTGGCTGGTCTGATACTTGGTGCGGCCCCATTCCCAAAAAGACCAGTTAAGCTGGGTGAGCACCTGATAGTCGGTGGTGTCGTAGAAATCGGAATGGCCCATTTCCGGCGAGTCGCTGGTGAAGAAATAGGAGCCGGTCAGGCTGACCTGGGGATAGAAGTCGGACTGGGCCGAGCGGATGGACTGGTCCGCCTGCTTGAGCTGAATGCCCAGGGCCTTGAGTTCAGGGCGCTCCACCCGCGCCTTTTCCCGGGCCTTGATGTAATTCACCTTCAGGGGATAGTGGCCCAGTTTGTCCGCCACCTTGAGCTTTTTTTCCACGGGCAGGCCCAACAGGCGGTTGAGGCGGCTCATGGACAGGGCCCGGTTGTTATAGGCCCTGACCCGGTCCTGCTTGGCGTTGGCCAGCTCCACCTCCACTTTGAGCACGTCGTTGATGGGGATGATGCCCACCTCGTGAAAGTCCTTGGACACCTTGAGCTGGCTCTGCAGGCGTTCCACGGCGCTGTTGGTCACGTCCACGCCTTTGATGGCCCTGAGATAGAGATAATAGGCCTCCTTGACCTGCAGGGCCACCTCCATGGTGGCCAGGCTCATGTTCACTTCAGCCAGATTGACGCCCAACTCGCTTATCTTGTACTGGCTCAAAAGGCGCATACCGGTGAACAGGGGCTGTCTGAAGGCCGTGGTCCATTGATACACGTTTTCAGAGCCGATGATCACCCGCTGGCCTTGGGAGCGGAAGGATTGCGGGTTCTGGTTCTTGGTCCAGGTGTAGCTGGTGCCCAGGCTGGGCAGGAAATAGGTAAAGGCCTCTTTTTTCTGGAACTGGGCCTTTTCCAGCTCAGCCATGATCTGCTTGATGTTGGGTGAGTAGTCCAAGCCCATGCTCAAGGCCTGCAACAAGGTGATGCCCTTGTCGCTCTCTGCCGGTTTTTGGGCCCAGGCCGGCGAGGCCGTCAAGGCCAGGGCCAGCAGCAGGGCGGCCAAACGCCTCAAGAGGGCGACGTAACTGCCAAAGGTGATGCCCACGCTAGTTCTCCTGGATTAGCCGAGTGATTATATTAACGGTTTGTTATTTTGATTTGCAAATTGAATATGGCACTTGGAGCCGAGGTGTCAACAATTGATTGCGATTCAGTAAAGGTTTTGCCGCCGACCGATGTAAGCCGCACTGCTGCATGTGGAAAAGAAAAGAGGTGGGGAAGGTAGGAAACCTGGTTATTCGGGGCAGAATAGAGAACCTCATGGGCCCTTTTGGTGCTGAATGACCTGCATTGTGGTCGGTTGAAAGCAGCCGGCATTACCGGGGCCACGGTTTCCCAGTAACGCGAATGCCTGTTTGGATCGGTCGCGTTGCACAGATGATAGTTGCGTTCAGCCTCACCGCGACTTACGGACGATTTTACAGCTTGTACTTCACGCTAATCGGCAGGGCTATAGAGTATAAACGGCGCCTGGAGACATACCCAGCTTTTTCCTTACCTGCTTCTTAATTTTCACCGCAGTCAACCCTGCCCGCCCATGCGGTCCAGGGCCGCCTTGATCAACCCGGCGGTCCAGGCAAAAGGCCGGAGCAGACACAAGAGCAGCGCCCGGTTCATGAGCCGGGGTTCAGTGGCGGCCACGAATTTTATAAAGCGCCGGTTCAGGGGATAGAGCAGCAGCAAACAGATCAGGGGAAAGGTGGCGGCCTGCTCGGGATGGGTTTGCCACAGGGCAATGGGGATGCCCGGCACCATGAGCGCCAAAATGCTCTGGGCGTGATCGCCCCAGCCGCCGTAGGCGCCCAGGCCCAGCCGTCGGCGGTGCAGGGTGTTGTGATAGCGGTTCCTGCCCAAATGATAGGCCAGGCGCAGATAGGCGCCCCAGGTGGCGGGAAGGGGGCGTTTCACCGCGCACTCCGGGTCAAAGACCAGGCCATGCCCCAGGGCCAGCAGCCGGGAGGAGAACTCGTAGTTCTCCAACCCTTCGCTGGCGTCGGTGGGGTCATAGCCGCCGGCGGACATGAACACCTCGCGACCAAAGGCCGCGGCCAGGGTGTCCAGTTCCGCGTGCTCCTGGCGGTCATAGGCGATCTCCAGGCCCACCAGGGCGGCCAGGGGCTCCTGGGCATTAGCTGGCGCGCAGGCCAGGCCCACGCCCTGCACGCCTGGGTCCTGAAAGTGCTCTGCCAGCCTGACCTGTAGATCAAGGGGCAGGGTGCAGTCAGCCTCAGTGAAAAACAGGATTTCGCCGCGGGCGTGCTCAGCCCCAAAGTTGCGCGCCGCGCCGGCCGGGCAGGGCGCCAGGGCCAGGACCTGACAGGGCAGGGCCAGGTCTGATGCAACTTCACGGGCTTGCACCAGGTCCTGCTCCGGGCCGTGCATGACCACCACCAACTCACCGTTCAAATCCGGCATGGCGGCCAAAGAATCGAGCAGCGGCCGTAGGTCATCTGCCTGCCCGGCCAGGGGCACAATCACGCTGATTTCAGGCTCTGGACGGGGCATGGGGATGGTGCGCTTTCGGTTAAAGGAGAATCCGATGCAGGGGATTCTAGCAGGACGCTAAATAGCCCACAAGCGGGCACAGTCCGAAGGTGTGGGAATAATCTGCAAAAACCTGTGCTTTGCCCCTTGACAAACAACGGAATTAGTATGAAATATAGGTGCCTTACCCGGAGGTTTTCCCTCCGGGATCATTACCGGGCCCCTGGGGCCCATTTGCTGTGGAGGCGCTTGTGCTCTTATCCGTCGTGATGCCGGTTTACAATGAATATCGCTTTTTGCCCCAGATCGTGCGCCAGGTGCAGGCCGTGGATCTGGGCGACTTGGAGCGGGAACTGATCATGGTGGATGACTGCTCCACGGACGGCAGCCTGGAACTCATGGAGCAGATGGAAGGCAAGACCTCGGTGGATGAGGCCTTGAAGCCCTTTGACCGCCCCATCCGGGTGGCCCGGCACCAAGTGAACCAGGGCAAGGGCGCCGCGCTCAGGACCGGCTTCGCCCTGGCTGCCGGCGACCTGATGATCATCCAGGACGCGGACCTGGAGTATGATCCTGAAGACTACAAAAAACTCCTGGCCCCCGTGTTCAAGGGCAAGGCCGAGGTGGTGTATGGCTCCCGCTTCACCGGTGAGCGGCGCAACATGTTCTTTCACCACTGGGTGGGCAACCGCTTCCTCACCCTGGTGACCAACATCCTTTACAACACCACCCTGAGTGACATGGAGACTTGCTACAAGCTGTTCACCCGCGATTCCCTAAAGGACATCACCATAAAGAGCGACCGCTTCAACTTCGAGCCCGAGATCACGGCCAAGATATTGAAAAAGGGCATCCGCATCTATGAGGTGCCCATAAGCTATACTGGCCGCGAGTTTGACGAAGGCAAGAAGATCACCTGGCGCGACGGCTTGGTGGCTCTGTGGTGCCTCGTCAAATTCCGCTTCACTGATTAGGCGATTTTTTCCTATGTGGAAACACTATCTGGTGGGCCTGCTGATCAGCGTGGCGGCCATTTATTTTTTCCTCAAGGCCGCCCCGCCCGGGCAGATGCTCACTGCCCTGGGGGAGCTGGAACTCTGGTATCTGATACCCGCCACCATAATTTATATCGTGTCATACATGTTCCGGGCCATCCGCTGGCACTACCTCATGCTGCCCGTGGCCAAGGTCAAGTTCCGTCCCCTGTTCTCCGCCCTGATGATCGGCTTCTTGGGCAATAACATCCTGCCCGCCCATTTGGGCGAGGTGGTGCGGGCCATCGTGCTGGGCAAGAGCGAAAACGTAAGTAAATCAGCCACCATGGCCACCGTGGTCCTGGAGCGGGTTTATGACGGCCTCACCGTGTTGTTCATGCTGCTGTTGGTGCTTTTGTTCGTGGATCTGCCTGCCGGCGAGGTGGAGGGCAGCCTGATAACCACGGACAACCTGCGCACTGCCGGCTGGCTGGGCCTGGCCCTGTTCGCCGGGCTGTTGATCCTGCTGCAGGCCTTTCGCTGGCAAAGAAACGTGACTCTCAAGTTCGTGTCCTGGTGTTTGCGCCCGGTGCCGGACCGGCTCAGTTTGCGGGTGCTCAATGCCTGCGACGCCTTTGCCGGTGGCCTGGCCGTGGCCCGGGCCAGGGATTTGCTCTGGATCGGGTTCTACTCCCTTTTGACCTGGGGCACTTTGTCCTTGTGGGCCTGGGTTTTCATACTGGCCTTTGGCTTGGATTTGAGTTTCGTGGCCGGCGTGCTCATGGAGGTGGTCCTGGCCTTGGCCCTGCTGTTTCCAGCTGCCCCGGCTTTTGTTGGCACCTTTCATCTGGCCGCGGCTGCCACCCTGGCCTTCATGGGCGCCAACCCTGGCGTGGCCGGCTCCTATGCCATGGTCTTATGGCTGAACCACTTTGTTTCCACCACC
>JANQFN010000534.1 GCA_028277825.1 Desulfarculaceae bacterium | reverse complement strand
AGCCAGGCTCAGGTAGTTGGCCACCTCCGGAGCGGGGGGTATGCAGGAGGCCAATTGGCACAGACCGGCCATGTTGATCACGTGGCCGAAGTTGGATACATGCTTGTGGGCCTCGCCCTTGCCGCCGTACATATACTTGTCGGCAATCTCCGGATGACGCAGGTCTGGCGGCACGAAGCCCATCTCCGCGTAGAAGGCCCCGAACTGGGTGTGGCGGCTGGGGGTGGCGTCGGCCACGTAGCTCATGCCCAGGCCCGGGAAAGCCCGCGGGTCGTGGTAGGGAATCTCCTCGCCGCCGCACTGCATGGCAAAGGCCTCGGCGGAATCACCCAGTTTGGCCACCGCCGCCACGATACCGTCGGCAAACAGCTCGCCGCCGAAGCCGCTGCCCGAGCCCATTTGCTCAGTAAGCTGCACCATGGCCTCGTGGTTGCCCCAGTTCAGCTCCAAACCACCGGTGTCCTGGTTGGACAGCAACCCGTTCTCGTAGCACTCGATGGCAAAAGCCACCGTGGAACCGGCGGAGATGGTGTCCATGCCCATGTCGTTGCAGATGTTGTTGAACTTGCAGATGGACTCCAGGTTGTCATTGAGGCAGGAGGAGCCAAAGGCGGCCAGGGTCTCATACTCCGGCCGGTGGCCTCTGCCCGCATAGGGCCCTTGAGGCACCTCCACATGAGCGCCGCAGGCCACCGGGCAGCGCCAGCAGCCGTACTTCTTCACCACCAAGGCGTTGTTGGCGTCACCGTCTATCTGCTTGTAGGTGGGGAACTGGTCCGCCCAACCGGCCCAGTTCTTGATGGCTGTGTCGCCGCCCATCACACCGCCTTCCAGCACGCCAGGGGTGCCGAAGCTGTTCAGCAGGAAAAAGATGCCGTTGTCCTTGTTGAAGAAGTCCTTGATCAGGCGCTTGCGCAGCTCCTTGAGCTCCTCGGCCTGGGCCACCTCGATCTGGCCGCTGCCCACGGCCACCACCGCCTTAAGACCCTTGGAACCCATCACCGCGCCAAGGCCAGAACGCCCAGCCGCGCGGCCCTCGTCGTTAATCAAACAGGCCAACAGGGAAGAACGCTCGCCCGAGGGGCCAATCACCACGCTGTGGGCTTTATTGCCATAAGTGGTCTTGAGGCTGCGCTCCACGGAGATACAGCCCTGGCCCCACAGGTCGCCCGCCTCCCGCAAGGAGACCTGGCCGTTTTCAACCACCGCGTACACCGGCTGCGACGAGGCGCCGCTGAAGAAAATGGCGTCCAGGCCGGCTTTCTTCAACGCCGGGCCAAAGTTGCCCCCACAGTTGGCGTCTCCCCAGCCGCCGGTCTTGGGCGACTTGCCCATGGCGGTGAAGCGGTTGCCGGTAATGGCGTCGGTGCCGGTGAGGGGGCCGGAGGCCAGACCCAGGGTGTTGTCCGGGCCCAGGGCGTCGGCTCCGGCTGGTTGCCGTTTGTAGAGGTAATATGCGCCCAGGCCGTAGCCGCCCAGGTAATCCCGGTAAAGCTCCGCATCGGGTTGGATAATTTCCACGTCGCCCGTATTCAAATCCACCCAGGCTATCTTGTTCATGACACCTTTGAGCTGCATCCTGTCCTCCACAATCTGTCGCTAAATGGTGGGCCGTCCAAAACTAGCGGCGAAAGGCAAAATCACCCTACCTGTTTTCTCAAATGAGAAATTTCCAGGCATTATTACTTTGTGTATGCTCAATTCACAGTTCAATTGGCCACATTTGGTCACATTACTAGCAATTGGCATGCCAATTTTGTAATACGTTATATGGTGCTGTTATTACACTGCTTATTTAAAATAAATACAGCAAAGGCAAAATAGCGCGGGTGTTAGCTTTTTGCGCACTATGCCGGGCTTTTATTGTGTTGGGGGGCTGGATTTATGCTTTTGGAGAGATGATATAGCGATAAAAATGCTTACTAAAGGTTTTCACTAATCCTGGCGTAATTAGCCATTTTTTTTATTAATCAAATACGTTAAAGAAAATTTAAAAAGTCCGTTATTTGAGCCATTATATATGTCATTTTTGACATATTAAGCGATTAATAAATCATTATCATCTGATGGTAATATTCAGTACTAGAGAAGGCAAATTAATAACTATTAAATATTATTGCATAAAATTAATCTTTCTTTAAATTCATCAATCGGCTGTTCAGTTTATTGGCACTGCTCATTTTTTGAGCACCCCGTCGCGGCGGTCACAATAAATCCTTAGTTATTAGGTTTGCGTCTCGTGAATAAAGATAACTTATCTGTGAAACAAGGCCCGAAAAGTACCCTGAAACATTCAGCGCAGACTGCCGGATAAATTATCGTCAAGATGTCGCCAGCTGGCTTTCAGAAAGACCGTGGCCGGCCAATAATGGCTGTGGCTGGTATCAAAAAAATCCGCATGCAAGGTCAATTCTTGGCTTGCCGCAAAACTAGTTCAATAGATTTAGGCCAGTTTCATTTGAACCCCCATTCGGGGATTCACTCCCCGCTGCTAGCGACCGGGTTGTTCAATTTTATATCGATATAATTGCTATAATATGTTTGTATGACAAAATTTAATTTAAAATGAATTTTAGCTTTTTGTCATTCCAAAAACATTGCTTTGTATCTGAGCGCCGGGGCCTTCACTTGGTTTTATTGTTTTCCATACCGGACTAAACAGGCATTTAAAATATAACCATGCCTGGCAAACTTCTGGGAAGGAAGGGATGCCGGCAGAAGAAGCCTTGTTGCCCGCCGGGGGACGGACCGGCATGTGGATTTGCCGGGGGCGGCGTCTGCGCGGAATGCGGTCCACCCCCGGGGCGGGAAACCCGGTCTCAGTTAGTGGGGGATGCTACCGGTTGCCGTCAACGCTGCCGGGAAAGACTATGTTGTTCTTCTTTATCTTGCCATACAGGGTATTGCGGCTAATGCCCAGGGTCCTGGCCGACTTGCTGATGTTGTA
>JANQFN010000532.1 GCA_028277825.1 Desulfarculaceae bacterium | reverse complement strand
AGTTTTTCGGCCACGGCCTTGCCGTAGTCCTGGCCGGCCTTGAGTCCATCAGCGGTGTCCACGTCTTTTTCCAGGATGTTCATGCCACCCAGGTCGGTGGCGTCCATCTGGAAAACGTGCTTCATGGTGTCATAGATGATGCCCGGGGCGTCGCCGCTGTGGGTGTAGGAGCCAAAAGCGCCGCCGATTTTGCCCACCAGGTTGGCCTTTTCAGCCTTGAACAGAAATTGCTGCATGCCACCGGTCATGTTGCGGTGATAGGTGGGCGAACCGAAGATGTAAGCGTCGTAACCGTCCAAGTCGGTGGCGTCCTTGATCTCGGTGATGTTCTTCAACTCAGCCTCATTGCCGGTGAAACGCACGCCCTCGGCGATGTAGCTGGCGATCTTTTCGGTGTTGCCGGTGCGGCTGGCAAAGGCGACTAGAACCTTACCCATTGTCTATTCCTCCCTTGATCGGAAATCCGTCATGTAATAGCCCCAGAGCATCGTTATGGACTCAGCGCAGAATGAAGGGGAACTATAGTTGATAATGATTATTGTTTGACTATACGGCCAGCCCAAAGGTCCGTCAAGGTCTTTTTCCCGGTTTTGGGACGGAGTTTCCGTTTTTTGGGGTGCTTATATTAATGTATTTACATTAATGTTAGGGGGTCCACGTCGACAACCAAGCGCACCCCGCTGGGTGGCGGACCGGCGCCGTGCTGGGCGAGGGAGAGTATGCGGGCAGCGGCCGAGGCGCTGGGGCACTTGAGCAGGATTAGATAGCGGAATCTGCCCTTTCTCTTGGCCACCGGGGCCGGAGCCGGGCCCAGAACCTGGGCTCCAGGCTCTATTTTTTCCTTAGCAATGTCCAGTTGTCGATATATTGTCCCAGAATAATGTGACGTTTTTTGTTCATTAGCTCCTTCAATGCGCAGACCAACCAGCCGGGCAAAGGGCGGGTACCCCAATTCGCGGCGCTCGGCCAGCTCGATATCGTAGAAGGCCCCGGCATCATGGGACAGCGCCGCGGTCAGGGCGTGGTGAAGGGGATCATAGGTCTGCACCACCACCAATCCGGCCTCTTCCTCGCGCCCGGCCCGGCCCGCGGCCTGGGTCAAAAGCACATAGGCCCTTTCCGCCGCCCGAAAATCGGGTATGCTCAGGGCCTGGTCTGCCAAAAGAATCCCCACCAGGCCGATCCCGGGGAGATGGTGCCCCTTGGCGATCATCTGGGTACCCACTATGATGTCCAGCTCCCGCTTGGCAATGGCCTTCAAGAGCTTGCGCAGTTTGGCCGGGCTGGAGGCGGTGTCCCGGTCCATGCGCGCCACTTTGGACTTAGGGAACATTTCAGCAATGGTGCCGGCAACTTGCTCGGTGCCCAAACCCAGGGGGCGCAGGTCATCGCCCGGTGCGGTGCAGTCAGGACACTCCCGGGGCAGGGGCCGGGTGAAACCGCAGGTGTGGCAGAGCAGTTTGCCGGCCGCCTTGTGCAGGGTGAGGCTCACCGAGCAGGAAGGGCAGCCCACCCTCTGGCCGCAGGCGGTACAGATCAGAGCCGGGGCGAAACCGCGCCGGTTCAAGAACAGTATGGCTTGGCGGCCCGCAGCCAGAGTGTCTTCAAGTGATTGCTTTAGTTTATTGCTGAGAAACCCGCCGGCCAGCCTGCCGGCGGAGCGCAGATCCACCACCTCCATTTTGGGCAGCACCGCCCGTTTGACCCGCTTGGGAAGGGACAGCAAGTGGATCTGGCCCTCCTGGGCCCGCCAATAGGTAGTCACCGCCGGGGTGGCGGTGCCCAAGACCACTGGGCAGGATTGCTCCTGCCCCCGGAGCAAGGCCAGGTCGCGGGCGTGATAGCGCAGCCGGTCCGAAGACTTATAGGACTCGTCCTGCTCCTCGTCCAGACAGATCACCCCCAGATTGTCCAGAGGGGCGAACACCGCCGAACGGGCGCCCACCGCCAGCGGGGTCAAGCCCCGGGCGATGGCCCGCCACTGGCCCCTTCTCAGCGCCGGGCTGAGGCCCGAGTGCAGCACCGCCACTTGATCAGCGCTCAGACGGTCTTTGAGTAAACCCTCTAAGCGCAGGCAGAGCCCGATTTCGGGGGTGAGCAACAGGGCTTGGCGGCCCGCTTCCAAGGCGGCCTGGCAGGCTGCCACATAGACCTCGGTCTTGCCGGAGCCGGTGACGCCGTAGAGCAAAAATGATTTGAATTCGTGGTCAGTTACAGCCGGTATGATGGCATCCAGGGCAGCCTGTTGATCTGCGGTATAGGCCTCGGGCCGGGGCTCGGGCAGAATGGGCAGCCCCAGCAGGTCGCTGACCACTGGCCGATGGCTGATGCTCAGCCAGCCAGCGGATTCCAGCTTGCGGGCCAGTTGGGTTATACGCGGGAAATCATTGCGTAAGGCGGCCAAGGGCAGCGGCCCGGCATCTTGCAGGCGCTTTAGAATTTCCTGACCAATCTCTATGAATACTATGGCAAAACCAGTATCCTGGCAAACGGGAACTAGTTCCTTTCTACCAATTTCGGCATTTTCCAATAGCTGCGTAATTACTTCCTGACCCAGAGGGGATTCCTCTTTTTCCAGAGCGTTCCTTAATGATACTATAAGATCATCTCCAAGGTTATAATTTGCATCTATACAAAGTTTTTCAACAGTGTCTGTAATTTGCTCCGTATTAATATGACGCATGAAAGTTTTATCAGAATTCTTTTGATTATGAATCAGGGTTCCAATTTATTCTTCTTCTGTTCAATCATTGACTCTTGCGCTCGATTTATCAATTCTGAGATGGTGCACAATTCCTCTGTATCGTAATATGCAGTGCCTATACATAGAGAGAGTTTATAGAGACGATTTTCCTGTGTATTACGGCTTTTTAATTCATCCTGCAGGCGGGTAATTATAATTTCATTGTTAGCATCGAATGATTCTATGGCAATAGCCGTAAATTCATCTCTGCCATGGCGAGCTATAATATCAGATTCACGAAAGGCTTCTTTGAGGATATTGGCAGTTTCGATTTTAGCCAGATCTTCATATTGATGGCCAAATTTTTCACCTATCTCATTCAACCCTTCAAGCTGGATAAAAAAGAGTATCATTCCACGTTTGGTTCGTATTGCTATACTTAACTGCTGTTGGGCGAATAGCATAAAACCTCTCCGGTTGTATAAACTTGTCAGATCATCAACAAGTGAGAGAGATTGTAATTCTGATCGGCCACTGTGCCGTATGATGGCATACCTTAAAATACGTGAAAGAGCATGGCTATTCATTTTCCCCTTGACCAGATACTCTTCAGCACCTTTTTGCAATGCCTTAATCGCCATAGCTTCATCTTCAACACTCGTCATTACCACAACCGGAATTTCCGGTGATCTCTCGCAGACCCTGGTGATGGATTCCAGCCCATGATTGCCAGGTAAGGACAGGT
>JANQFN010000507.1 GCA_028277825.1 Desulfarculaceae bacterium | reverse complement strand
CTACATCGAGGCTGGAGCGAAACCGGTAACGCAGTATGCCAGTGGCTGGCGAAGCCGGACGCTCGGCCTTCATGAAGGATGAGGGCTAAATCAAGCAATCAACTTCCACACTGGAAGAAGGCACCCACGTGTTTAGGAAGAAGGCACAACGTCAACCGTTAGGTTAGGAGCTTTGACAATGAAGAAATTTTCCATTATCGCTGGTCTGACCGGCCTGTTCACCCTGGGCCTGAGCGCCGTGGCCTTCGCCGCCGACGCCGGCGCCATGGCTGAGGCCGCCAAGCTGTTCGCCGCCACCGTGACCGCCGCCGGCTTCGGCCTGGGCATCGCCGCCTTCGGTACCGGCATCGGCCAGGGCATCGCCATCAAGGGCGCCGTGGAGGGCACCGCCAGGAACCCGGAGGCCTCCGGTAAGATCACCGTGACCATGCTCATCGGTCTGGCCATGGTGGAGTCCCTGTGTATTTACGCGCTGGTTATCAGCCTGATTCTGCTGTACGCCTACCCCATGGCCGAGCCTGTGGCCAAGTTCCTGGGTATGTAACAAGGCTTGACGGGCCGGGCCCCCTTTGGGGTCCGGCCCTTTTCAGCAGCCATCACGTGCGAACTATCACAATGATTGGGCCGGCAGAATGAAGTTTCTTAAAATACCCGCCGCCACCATCACCCGCCTGTCCCTGTACACCAGAGCCCTGGAGGACTTGGTCGTAGAGCAGGTGACCGTGGTCAGTTCCAAGACCTTGGCCGAGCTGTGCGGCGTAAACCCCGCCCAGATCAGGAAAGACCTGGCCTACTTCGGACAGTTCGGGGTCCGCGGCGTGGGGTATTACGTCAAGGAGCTTCTGTTTGACATCAAGAAGATCCTGGGCCTAAACAAAGACTGGAACCTGGCCATCGTGGGTGTGGGCAACCTGGGTTGCGCGCTGGTGGCGCATGAGAACTTCACCAAGCAGGGCTACCGCTTCCGCGCCGCCTTTGACGCCGACCCCATGAAGATCGGCCGCAAGCTAACCACCGGGCTTTTGATACACGCCCCGGACAAGCTGGGCGAGGTCTGCCGCACCGAGGGCATCGAGATCGGCGTCATCTGCACGCCGCCCAATTTCGCCCAAGACATCGCCAACCGCCTGATCGAGGTGCCGGTCAAGGGCATCTTGAACTTCGCCCCCACCCAGATACAAGTGCCCGAGGGCTTCCGTGTGGAGAATGTTGACTTCACCGTGAAGCTGGATAATTTGGCGTATCACCTGACGGCGGGGTAGGGGGAAAGGTTTTTTACAATATCTTTATATTTTCTAGCGACGACACTAATTTATCCACGTTTGTAGAGGGATTTCTTGTAACTGGTTCTTGATTGTCGCGGTGATACTTCCTCAACTTTCTAACTCTAATTATGGCGTCCTGTTGAAGGACTGCTAGTTTTTCATATATATCCCTTGCGGCTTTCGTGTAGCCCGGCATGTATCTTTTTAGCTTTTGGATAACACTTTTCCTGTCTATATATCCTGTCTGATCGGCATAATGTTTTAAAAACCACAGTTCAAAATTGGGGTTGGAAAAAGCCACTAATATTCCATTGTCTTTTGCCATGTTTATGGCCTCATCAATTTTTTCGTGATCGTCCCGGTCAAACACACACCAAATTTCATCGAATGTGACACCATTACTACTCGATTCTACTTTGGCGAACTCCACAAGTTTTCTTGGAGTTGTACCCGCTACATCTCCCGGTATAATTTTAATATGAGCATTGCTGAGACGTTTAGAAATTCTTAACCCGTGGAAATAGTAAGGTTCTGTTTTCTTTCCTTCGCAAACAATAAGGTATAGCTTGTTCGGCTGGATCGACGGCGTAACTCGTCTAGAATCCGAAGCTTTTTTTCTCTTTGTCCTAGCCACTCATGTTTCCATGTTGTATTCTGAGCTAAGAAAAGGAATAGCCCCATAGCGCCCAGCCAAGTATCCTTTAATTACATTTTCATGCTTTCTAGGTAGTGTTTTGAAGTCCCATAAAGAATAAAGAGTTGACGCACCGTTCGAGTCTCGAGTAGTAAACCATATTTGATCTCTCCGGAACAATTCTTTAATGTCCAGGAGGCTGGAGTCGTGGGTCGCAAAAACTAGTTGAGCCCCTTTTCTGTTAATCTTAGGGTTGTGGAACATTTTAATTATGTGCCTGGTTAGCAGAGGATGCAATTTGACGTCCAGTTCATCAACGATCAAACAGCAACCATTTGATAAGACGTAAAAAATTGGGCCTGCAAGCGCAAATAGCTTCTGTGTCCCCTCGGACTCTGCGTAATAATCCAACTGAATATTTATTGGCTTACCGTTTTTGTCCAGGCCCGGATGTACAAGAGCAGCTTCTAAGATTTCAAGCTCCGTTTGTGATGGGGCTATTACACCTATAAGTTGATCAATAATTTCTTTACGTACTGTTTCAGGAAGAACCATCCAATGTCTGGCTTGCTCAACTGGTATTTGGTCGATTACAATATCGCTGATATCTATATCTGTATTCCTTAAAAAAGAAATAACTCTGTTTTTAAATTTCTTGTCTTTTTGCATCCATTCCTTAGTGAAGTCTTCTTCACTCATGGAGGCAGGTAGTGAAGCCATTTGCCTAAGTCCGACCGTAAACCAATCCGAGACTATTTTCGGTAATGCAAGATTTGCTCTGGTGCCTACCGATACTAGTAGTGAATTATGTCGGACAAGATTTGTTAATGTTTTTTTCCCGCCTCTCCATGACGAACCAAATTTATATTTAGATTTGTTTGATCCTTTTTTGGAAAAACGTTCGAACAATAGTCTGGGTTGCTTCTTAGGATAACTGTAAAACCACTCTCCCGTTATTTGTCCACCCAAGATTGAAAAACCATAAAGATATCTAACCTTTTTCCAAATGAAAATGACTTCAAAGGTAGATGGATCATCCATTAACCGAGAGTCTAACAAAAACGGAGCAACTGGTATTAATTCTTCCTCTTTCAGACCTTCAAACGATTTTGATACATACCACTTCATAAAGGCAATAGCTTTCAGGAAATTTGATTTGCCGGAAGCATTGGCCCCGTATATTGCAGCGCTTTTTAAAAGCTCCTCCTTGGTTGCGGCCCCCGGTCTAAAAATATTCCTCTTCTGGGAAGCATCTTTAGCCGCAACCATGGACAGCGTTGCTTTGTCCCTGAAGGACAGGTAATTTGAAACACTAAATTCAACAAGCATGTCTTTATCCCTTTCCCGGCTGCCTTGACTGGGAAGGTTGTTCGAGATTGATTTTATAAAATTAATTCAATTTTTGACAAAAAACTGCAAGATGTCAAGCTATTTTATAAAATGATGAAATGGAGCACAAACTAGTTCCTCAAATAGCTTCCAACAGCACCTACTTGAGGGGTTCGCCTGTGTGTCTGCATTTTACCTGGGCCACTCTCCCTGGGTCATCGAAGTTCTTCGTTTATATATATGCGTGGCCCCCTTACCTCCGCCGCACCACCTTACGGTCCCGCGCCATGCCCCAGATCAGCGCCGCCACCGGCAACAGGGTCAACATGGCCAGCGAGGCCTCCAGCGTGCGGCTGAAGGGCGGGAAACCGGGCAGGGCGTAGATCAGGATAAGGGCGTAGACCACCGGCTGCATGCCCACCGAAAACACCAGCATTCCCAAGGCGCACCAGCGCATGCGGTTGGGCGCGGCCACCGAGTTTTTCCGCGAGGCCAGATATAAGAGTACGCTGCCCAGGGGCATGCTGATCACCAGGGACCACAGGCCCACGTCGGTGGCGGCCACGCTGCGCCCCACGGTGGGCGCCGAGTAGATGGCCACCAGGAACAGATAGCCCCCAAAGGCGGCCACGGACCAGCCGGCGATCAAGAGGATCCACTCGTAGGCCTGGGAGCGCTCTCTCAGGGCGATGGGGTTTTTGCGCGGCGGCAAGAGCGAGAGGACGGCCACGGCCGCGAACACCGCTGCCATGACCAGGCCGATCCAGGGCATGCCCGTGGCGGGCAGGCCCTTTTGCAGCGCCGGATTGACGTACATCAGGATCAGCGCCACCCCCAGGCAGTGCGCCGCGAATATCAGGGAAAAGAAAAAGCAGGCCCAGTTGAACAGGCGGAACTTCAAAAAGATCACGAAGCCCGCCACCTTGACCACGAAATATATGAGAGATGCCATTGCAGCGCCCCCCTGGCGGCAGATTGGATGAACAGCCCTTGGCCGGCCCGGTTTTATCTAAAATGCCAGCCCCGGCCGGGAGGCGTCAAGCCCGCTGGCCGCCCAGCACTTTCTTCAAGAATTTGCCGGTGTAGGAGCCCTTGACCTTGGCCACCTGTTCAGGGGTGCCTGCTGCCACCACCTCGCCTCCGGCGTCGCCGCCCTCGGGGCCCAGGTCGATGATATGGTCCGCGGTCTTGACCACCTCCAGGTTGTGCTCGATCACCACCACCGTATTGCCCATCTCCACCAGCCGCTCCAACACGCCCAACAACTTTCTGATGTCGTCAAAATGCAGGCCGGTGGTGGGCTCGTCCAGGATGTACAGGGTGCGGCCGGTGGCCCGCTTGCCCAACTCGCGGCTCAGCTTGACCCGCTGGGCCTCGCCGCCGCTTAAGGTGGTGGCGCTCTGACCCAGTTTGATGTAGCCCAGGCCCACATCCACCAGGGTCTGCAGCCTGTTCTTGATCTTGGGCAGATTGGCGAAAAACTCAGACGCCTGGTTGCAGGTCATGTCCAACACGTCGGCGATGTTGGCCCCCTTGTAGGTGATCTCCAGGGTGTCGCGGTTATAGCGCGCGCCGTGGCACACCTCGCAGGTCACGTACACATCAGGCAGAAAGTGCATCTCGATCTTGATGATGCCGTCGCCGTCGCAGGCCGGGCAGCGGCCGCCGCGCACGTTGAAGGAAAAGCGCCCCGGTTTGTAGCCCCGGGCGCGGGACTCCTGGGTCTGGGCGAACAGCTCGCGGATGGGAGTGAAGACCCCGGTGTAGGTGGCCGGATTGGAGCGCGGGGTGCGGCCGATGGGGCTCTGGTCGATGTCGATCACCTTGTCCAGGGCGCCAAGGCCCTTGATCTTTTTCACCGCGCCGGCCCGCTCCCGGGAGCGGTACAGGCGCTGGGCCAGGGCGCGGTACAGGGTGTCGATCACCAGGGTGGACTTACCCGAGCCCGACACCCCGGTGACGCAGGTGAACAGCCCCACCGGCACCTTGACCTTTATGCCCTTGAGGTTGTGCTCGCTGCAGCCGATCAGCTCGATGAAGCCCCGCCCGTTGGAGCGGCGTTCACTGGGAATGGGGATGGACTTCTTGCCTGCCAGGTATTGCCCGGTCAGGGACTTACGGCTCTTGACCAGGGTGGTGGGGGTGCCGGAGAATACCACTTCGCCGCCGTGCCGGCCCGCACCCGGGCCCATGTCGATCACCCGGTCGGCGGCGCGGATGGTGTCCTCGTCGTGCTCCACCACCAAGACGGTGTTGCCCAGGTCGCGCATCTTTTTCAGCGTCGATAGCAGCCGGCGGTTGTCCCGCTGGTGCAGGCCGATGGAAGGCTCGTCCAAGACGTAGAGCACCCCCACCAGGGCCGAGCCGATCTGGGTGGCCAGGCGGATGCGCTGGCCCTCGCCGCCGCTCAGGGTGGCGCTGGTGCGCTCCAGGGTGAGGTAGTCCAGGCCCACGTCGGCCATGAAGCCCAGGCGCTGGGCGATCTCCTTGAGCACCTTGTCGGCGATGATCATCTCGCGCCGGCCCAGCTTCAGCCCCTTGAGGAACTCCACCGCCGCCTTGACCGACATCTTAGTGAAGGCGAAGATGTCGATGCCGCCCACGGTCACCGCCAGGGAGGTGTCTTTGAGGCGGGCGCCGTGGCAGTCCGGGCAGGGCTGGGAGTTCATGTAGCGGCTCAGGTCGTCGCGGATGCGGTTGCTGTCGGTCTCGCGGTAGCGCCGCTCCAGATGATTGACCATGCCCTCCCAGGGGCGCTTGAAGTAGTGCCGCCGCTCGCCCCGCTCCAAGTAGAAGGCGATCTCGTCCTCGGTGCCGTAGAGCAATGCCTGCCGCACCTTGGCCGGCAGCTTCTTCCAGGGGGTGTAGAGGTCGAAATCCAGATGACTGGCCAGGGCGTCCAGGGTCTGGAAGCGGTACACGCTGTCAGAACCCCGCCAGGGGGCCAGGGCTCCCTCGCGCAAGGAGAGGTTCTGGTCCGGCACCACCAGCTCCGGGTCAAAGAAGACCTTGGTGCCCAGGCCGTCGCAGGTGGGGCAGGCGCCCTGGGGCGAGTTGAAGGAGAACATCTGCGGAGTCAGCTCGGGCAGGGAGATGCCGCATTCTTCGCAGGCCAGACGCTCGGAGAACAACTCCTCGCGGTCCGGCTCCTTGCCGCTGCCGTGCAGCCAGGCGACCAGGGCGCCCTCGCCCATGCGCAAAGCCAGCTCCACGCTGTCGGTCAGGCGCCGGGCCACTGAGTCCTTGATCACGATGCGGTCGATCACCACCTCGATGTTGTGCTTCTTGTGCCGCTCCAGGGCCGGCGCTTCGGCCAATTCGATCAGCTCGCCGTCCACCCGGGCGCGCACGAAACCGTCCTTCATCAGGCTCGCGAATACGCCTTTGTGTTCACCTTTGCGCATGCTGACCACCGGGGCCAGCAAGGTCAGCCGAGCCTTGTCGCCCAGGTCCATTAACTGGTCCACGATCTCCTGGGGTGAGCGCGAGCGTATCACCTTGCCGCACTGGAGGCAGTGGGGGGTGCCGGCCCGGGCGTAGAGCAGGCGCAGATAGTCGTAGATCTCGGTGACCGTGGCCACGGTGGAGCGCGGGTTTTTGCTGGTGGTCT
>JANQFN010000489.1 GCA_028277825.1 Desulfarculaceae bacterium | reverse complement strand
GCCGGCCGACCTCGACCAGTTTAGGCGAGATAATTCACATGGCGCAGTCATTGGTGGGGAAGGTCTTGTCCAACTGGGACATGACCCCACCAATGGCTGGGCTTTTCTCCACCAGATATACGTAGTAGCCCGAGTTGGCCAGGTCCAGGGCGGACTGCATGCCTGCAATACCGCCGCCCACGACCATCACCGCCCCGGTGACTTGCTTGGCTGCTGCCATGAAGCTCCCTCGCGCTGAAAAGGGTGTATGTCTCAAGTATACTTATGGGTTTTCTATAGTAAACCAGGGCTTGTTGCCCTGTTCACAAGCTAGTATTTTTCACACAGAATCCGGGAACTGTCAAGCGTTGTGTGTTGTTTGCGCAAATTGAATGAGCCCTCATACACATATTTTTACTAGGTTATTTAGTGAGTTAAGTGGCGCCTTGAGGCGCGGAGTTACTGGCCGGGCTTTATTTGATACCGCTTGGGCCTTCAACGGTTTAATTTTACCACCTGGTCCTGGTCATAGCCCTCTTCCACCAAAAGCACCTCGATCACCTCATCCGGCCCGCCGCTGAGCACAGCGCCCACATAGTTGGGCTGGATGGGCAGCTCACGTCCGCCGCGGTCGATCAAGACCGCCAATTCGATGCGCCGGGCCCGGCCGAAGTCCATCAACTCGTCCAGGGCGGCGCGCACCGTGCGCCCGGTGTAGAGCACGTCGTCAATCAGCACCAGGTTGCGGCCCTGGATATCAAAGTCGATTTCAGTGGTCCCCACCTTGGGCCGGCCAGCCAAAAGGGTCCAATCGTCGCGGTAGAGGGTGATGTCTATGGCCCCGGTGTCCGGCGCCTCGCCCAGGCTCTGGGCCAAGAGTCCTTGCAGGCGTTGGGCCAGATAATCGCCGCCGGTGCGAATGCCCACCAGACACAGGGCCTTGGGGTCTGGATTGGCCTGGGCGATGGCGCCGGCCAGGCGCTCCAGGTGCCCTTGCAGTTCTGAGGCGTCAAATATGGTCTGGGCATGTTGGGGGTCCATGCTACCTCGCTGATCCAAAAGCTTTTTCCCGAGAATGCCTTTTATAACCCGCCCGTTGCCCGGGGACAAGGAATTTTGTGCGGGCCCGGCCCGCGGTCCCCTGTCAAAAAAACACAAACGCCCCTTGACCTGAAGCCCCTCGGGGCCTATAAATGTGCCCTAGCTCGGATGCTTCGCCAAGGCCGGGCCAAGGGCCTTTTGGCAATATTCGGGCTACGTGCCGGAGTGGCGGAATCGGTAGACGCAGGGGACTCAAAATCCCCCGGGGCTTGTCCCCATGAGAGTTCGAGTCTCTCCTCCGGCACCAATAAAAACAATAATTTATGATAGCAACCACGCGTTAGGGTGTGGTTGCTATTTTTTCGATATTCAATTTTGTGCCACTACTGTGCCACTTTTATTCATGACGCAGAATGAAGGTAGCCATCAGATTGCAAAAACTGTTGGTTACAATTCTCCTAAAACACGCCAGTTGAAGCATTCCTAAAATCGCTGCCTAAACCAGAAATTGCCGCCATATAATCAAACATCGCCAGGGTAAAAAAATGATCTCATCAGAGACGTGGCCGGTGCAACCATGAATGTTGCACCGACCTAGCGGTTTTTCGCTTGTTTCATTTGGCGAGGTCGCGCACGTCCACCGGTGCCTTTATGTAGTATACGCGCTTGGTGTCCATGCCGGGCACATGTTTGAGTGTGGAGTTTTTACCGTCGTTGCCCTTAACCAGCCAGCCGTTATTGGCCATGACCTCGCATAGCACCTTTGGATAGAAGCCCATGCAAACCAGCTTGGTAAAGACTTCAGGCAGTACCAAGTAATCGTATGTGCCGTTGGCGTTCACCTCTTTGAAGCCCGCTCGGGACGATATGGTGCTTGTGCTGGTTGCCCCGACTTTACCGAAACGACTTTCACCGTACTGTTCCAGGTACTGGCGTATCTGGGCCAATCCAGTTAATATCTCATGAGGAACGGTTGGATTGTCCCGCAGATCAAGCCATACGGCAAAACATTTGGCCGCTGCCTGCTCTGCCTCGTTTTTGCCCCAAGGGACAACTCGGAACTCCTTGGCAAGACTACCTGCGGCGGCCACTAGGCCGAACCGCTGACAGACTCTGATGACTTGGCCACTGGCATCCTGGGGGCAGTACTTGCCCACGAAGTCCCCAACAAAGGCCTGCACTCTTTTTCGAAGCTGCACCCGGTCTAGTTGAACGAGCTTTTTCACGAAGAACGACAGCGCCACGCCGTAGTTATCACGGGATGCTTCCAGTAGTATCTGTGAGAATTCCGATCTAAACATTGCCTGTAGTTTGTATCTTTCTAATTGATTGACATGTTCTTCTTATGTTGATATTGCCTTATACATATAGTTGAGACAGGA
>JANQFN010000380.1 GCA_028277825.1 Desulfarculaceae bacterium | reverse complement strand
CACCTTGGTCGGCCCCCGGCTGCGCAACCTGCTGCTCCTGACGGCCAGCCTGTTCTTCTATTCCTGGGGCGAGTTGGCCTACGCCTGGATTCTGGCGCTGTCCATCTGCGGCAACTACCTCTTCGGACGTCTGCTGGACCAGGACGCCCTGCCCGCCCGGCGGCGGCGCTTTTATGTGGCCGGGGGCCTGGCCTTCAACCTGTTGCCGCTGGTCTACTTCAAGTACCTTAACTTCCTGGAGGCCAACCTGGGCGGCCTGTTGGGCTGGCTGGGCATGGGCACCTGGCCCGCCCTGGAGCCGGTGCACCTGCCCATCGGCATTTCCTTTTTCACCTTTCAGGCCATCTCCTATCTGGTGGACGTCTACCGGGGCGCCTGCCGGGCCGCAAGCAGCCCCCTGAAGCTGGGGGTCTACATCTCCATGTTTCCCCAGCTCATCGCCGGGCCCATCGTGCGCTACACCCAGGTGGTCAAGGACCTGGGTGAGCGCCGTTTGAAGTTGGACAACTGGGCCGGGGGCAGCAGACGCTTCATCCTGGGGCTGGCCAAAAAGGTGCTCATCGCCAACACCCTGGGCCAGGTGGCGGACCAGATCATGGACCTGCCCGCCGGCGAACTCTCCTGGGCCACCGCCTGGCTGGGGATCATCTGTTACGCTCTGCAGATTTTCTATGATTTTTCGGGCTATTCGGACATGGCCATCGGCCTGGGGCGCATCCTCGGCTTCAAATTCCCTGAGAACTTCATATACCCCTATTACTCCCAGAGCGTGCGCGAGTTTTGGCGGCGCTGGCACATAACCCTGTCCACCTGGTTCCGGGATTATCTCTATTTTCCCCTGGGCGGCAACCGGGCGGGGCGCCTGAAGACCTATCGCAATCTCATCGTGGTCTTTGTTTTATGCGGCATCTGGCACGGGGCCAGCTGGAACTTCTTGATCTGGGGGCTGTATCACGGCCTCTTTCTGGTCCTGGAAAGAACCCCCTGGGGCGGCCTGCTGGCCCGGGCGCCACGGCCCCTGCGCCATGCCTATCTGCTCTTGGTGGTGACTGTGGGCTGGGTGTTTTTCCGCATCGAAGAGCTGCCCGCGGCCCTGGACTACCTGGGGGTGATGCTGGGCCTGGGTGGAGCGGCCACCCTGGCCCAGCCCCTGGCCTGGTACTTAAACCCCCAAATGGCTCTGGCCGGGCTCATCGGCCTGCTGGGCGCCACCCCCCTGGCCGCCAACCTGGCCCGGCGCTGGGCCGGGCCGGAGGCTGGCTGGCTGGGACAAACCTCCGCCCTGGGTTATCTGGCCCTGGCGCTGCTGTTCTCGGTGATCTACGTGGCCGGCAGCACCTACAACCCTTTCATCTATTTCAGGTTTTAGGGCATGAGCCAAGCCAGGAGAACAGAGCGGGGACGGGCGGGCGCCCGAATCAGGGCGGGGGGCCTGCGGGTCGTCCTGGTGGCGCTGTTCTGTCTGGTGATCATCCTGCCCCAGGCCAGCCAGTGGTTGGGCTTCAGCCCCCAGGCGAATTTCGGCGAAAAGCGCACCCTGGCCCCTCGGCCGCAACTGGATTTCGGCTCCGGCGCCCTGGCCTCTTTTCCCGCCCGCTTCGGTGAGTACTATCTGGACAACTTCAACCTGCGCCCCTGGCTGATTCGGTTGCACAGCTGGTTTACGTACTTTGGGCTGGGCATGTCTCCGGTCCCGGAGGTGGTCCTGGGCAAAGATGGGTGGCTCTTTTACGCAGCCACCAACGACGGCGACCCTTTGGCCGATTTTCAGGGCCGGAACTTGTTCAGCAGCGAAGAACTGGCTGATGTCTGCAGCCGGCTGCGGGCCTGGCGGTCCGATCTAAAGGCGCGGGGTATTGCACTTTATGTGTTGCTGGTGCCCAACAAGAACGATATCTATCCTGAATATCTGCCCAACCGCATTAAGCGCCTGGGCGGCCAGACCCGCCTGGGGCAATTTGTACGGGAGATGCGGCGGCGCGGATTCATCGGTCTGGTGGACGGCCGGGAGCCCCTGCTGAGGGCCAAGGAACGTACATTGGCCTATTTCAAGACCGACACCCACTGGAACGCCTGGGGGGCCCTGTCCGGCTACGCCGCCCTGGCCGAACGCATGTCAGCGGATTTCCCGGCGGTGCCCACCCTAGACCTGTCCCAATATAAGCTGAGCCTCAAGACCATCCCCGGCGGCGACCTGGCCCAGATGATGGACCTGGGCCCGCAACTAAGCGACCAGGCCGTAGTCGTCAGCGCCTTGAATCCAAACCGGGGCGCGGCGCCAAAGGGCGCAGCCGAAAAGAGAGGGGCCAAGACCAGGCCCAGGGTGCTGCTCTATGGCGACTCCTTCAGTTGGCAGTTGCTGCCCTATTTCCGGAGAGATTTCCCTGAGGTGGTGTTTGCCAAATACCTTGAGCAAGGCCAGGGGCTCATAAGCAAGGAAACCCCTGGGGTGGTGATCGTGGTGCTGGTGGAACGCTATCTGGGCCTCTGGGCCTCCCGGCTGCCGGGCGGCTGATCCTCTGGCTTGCGCGGGGACCTTGGCGGCTTTCAAATGAAGGGCCGACCCCCACTGGAGCCGGCCCTCTGGATTGGCTGCTGGCCGACGGCAATGAACCTGCGCCGCCGCTTAAAACCGGCCTCTGCTTATTCCTCCAAGGCACAACTCAAGATATCCTCCCGCACCACCTCGAAGACATCGCCGAAGCGCAGCAGGCCGGTGACCTTGTCGCCGTCCTTGACCACCAGGGGCTGGGCGGCGCCCATGACGTAGAGGTGCAGGGCCCGCTCCACGCTGTCACTCTCCTGGATGTACTCGTTGGACTCGGGAACGTGCACCGCCTCCGACACCAGGCTGGCCGCGCTCCTCTCGCAGATATCCTTACTGGGCTCCACCCACAAATCGAAGTCCTTGTAGGCGTCGAACATCTCCTCGGTGAGCCGGCCCCGGCCCGCCTCGATGAAGGCGTCCATGTTGACCTGGCTGTAGTTGGGCTCCAGCACCCGGAAGATGCCGGTCATGGTGACCTTGCCGTAGAAGTCGCCGTTTTGGTCCAACACCACCGCGTCCCGGTGGGCGTGGGCCCGGTCCGTGGTCTTGGAGGCCTCCAAAGCCCGGAAGAGTTCCAGGATGGTGGCGTCCTTGTTGATCGTCACATAGTTCTCGATGGGAATCATCACGTCTTTGACCAGCTTGGTTTTCATCTATTCAACCTCCGCGTTTTCCCCTATGCCGCTGCCCGCCGCACCCTTGGCTCCCGGTCGGGCGGCCCCAGGCCAGCGTGGGCTGGTTCTTCGATTGTATTTGGTATCTTGCGGACAGGCGCCGCAAGGCTCAAAAGCTATCCTGGCACAGCCGGTCCGGCCAGGCAAGGCCGGATTTGTCCCATGCCCAGCCGGCTTTGGCGGGGCTACTTGACCCGGGTGAACACCCCGCCGGCCATGTGCTCCAGCCCGAAGATCTTAAACTGGCTGATCCGGCCCGTTGGGTCCATTTGGAATCCAAGCAAGTGCGTGGGCTGGTCCAAACCGAATAAACTCAGCCCGAACTGATCCCGGTTCCAGGGAATCAGCCGGCTCTTGATGGGCCGAGGCCCCACGGTGAGCAAAAGTCTCCCGTCCTCGGCGGTCACGGTCGCCTGGCCGTATATGGCGTTGTGATAAATGCCCCTATAGCGCTCCAAGGGCTGGGGCGGGGTGGGGTCCTGGGGCCGCGGGGGCAGATCGCCTTGCGCCTCGGCGGCCTTGAGCTTTTTCAACTCCTGAGCGCAGTAGTCTTGGGGGGCCACTCCAGTATAGAGGTCAAAGAAGTAGCGGGCCAGCGCGTCCAGCATGTCCACCCCGCCCAGGTTGCTCAGCATCACCAAACCCACCTTCCTGCCGGGCAAGAAGGCGATCAGGGCATGGTTGACCGTGGTGTCGCCGTTGTGCCAGATCATGGTGTAGGGTGCGGCCGAGCGCATGTAGACCCAGCCCTGGCAATACTGAAACAGATCGCCCCCCGCCAAATCGACGCGCACCGGCGTGACCGGGGTGTGCAGGAAATCCATGGCCTGGGCGCTGATCAAACGCTTGCCCGCCACCTGGCCTTGATTGATATTCAGCCGCAGCCAGCGGATCATGTCCTTGAGGCTGGAGTTGATGCCCCCGGAGGAGGCGAAGGTGTAGATCCAGTTCTGCAGGGGCCAATCCGGCGGCAGCATCCGGGTCTCGCCCTCCACCCGCCAGTGCAGCCGGGTCACGTTCTCTCCCGTGGCCAGGCCGCTGGACGGCACGCTGGAGGATTTCATGCCCAGGGGCCTGAAAATCTCTTGGGCCACAGTGGCCGGGAAGTCCTTGCCCGTGTAGCGGCTGACGATCCCGGCCGCCACCAGGTGGGGGATGTTCTGGTAGGCATAGGCGCTACGGAAGCTGGTGGCCGGCTCCATGTAGCGCAGGGAGCGGATCAGGTGGCCGGGCTTGTAGCCCATAAAGGCCAGGTCATCACCACAATGCGGTGCCAGGCCGGTGTGCTGGGCCAAGAGATCGGCGACCTCGAACTCACGGGTGACCCAGGGGTCCTTCATGACGAAATCGGGATAGTGGGTGATCACCTTGTCGCGCCATTTGATCTTGCCCCGGTCCACCATCAGGGCCAACAGGGCGGCGGTGAAGGCCTTGGAGGTGGAGCCGATCTGGAAGATGGTGTTGGCATCCACCGGCCGGCCGCCGGA
>JANQFN010000365.1 GCA_028277825.1 Desulfarculaceae bacterium | reverse complement strand
CGGCGGCTCCATGCACATGCTGGGCCTGTGGGTGGACCACACAGATCCCGGCCTAAAGCAAGGCCTGGCCCGGTTGCAAGAGGCCCGGGCCCAGCGCAACCCCAAGATCGCGGCGCGCCTGAAAGAGCTGGGCATCGGCCTGAGCATGGCCCAGGTGGAGGTCCTGGCCGGCGGCGGCCAAGTGGGGAGGCCCCATTTCGCCCAGGCCCTGGTGGAAATGGGCGTGGTGGCCAACCGGCAGGAGGCGTTCGGCCGCTATCTGGGCGTTGGCAAGCCGGCCTACGTGGACAAGGAGCGCTTTACACCCGGCCAGGGCATGGCCCTGCTGCGCGCGGCCGGCGGAGTGCCGGTCCTGGCCCACCCCGGCATCATGGATCTGCACCCGGCGGTGTTGGAGGAGTTGGTGGCGGAACTCAAGGACCTGGGCCTGGAGGGGCTGGAGGCCTATTACAGCGAACACCAGCCGGCCACCGAGCGGCAACTGATCAACCTGGCCGCCAAGTTGGGGCTGGTGGTGAGCGGGGGCAGCGACTTCCACGGCGCGCCCAAGCCGGACATCGCCCTGGGCACCGGCCTGGGCACCCTGCGGGTGCCGGCGGAGTTGATGGCGGGACTGAAAGAACGCCGGGACGCGGTTAGAAACCAAACCTGAGCCAGCCGGCCCAGGGCTGCTACCTGTCAAATACGATCTGTTGGAGTTCCATGGGATCGATGGTGTCGGTCTGCACGGTGTTGCTGATGGGGTCCTTGAACTTAAAGGGCATCATGTCGCTATAGCTGATGCCCATCTCGCCCACCACGATGAACTTCTTGCCCTGGATGTTTTCGATCATGATTTTGCTGCCGTCCAGTTGACGGGTCAGGCTCTTGATATCCTTCATGGGTACGTTGATCTCAGCATCCTTGTAGGCGCAGGGAAATTTCTTGAGCACCTTGAGGAACTCGATCACCACGATCTTTTTGCCCTGCATGTTGATCATGTAGCCCGAGGGGCCCTTGTCCGCCGCCAGGCCGGGCAGGGCCAGGGCCAAGACCAGGGCCGCGCCAAAAAACAAAACAGCCGTCTTTTTCATTGACCGCGCTCCGTGTGGTGTTGCCTTTTTGCCGTTAAATAAAATTCTACCCGTCGGGCAGCGCAATACCAAGCCCGCCTTGCGTCCCGACCGCGGCCTCATTTATTATGAGGCATTGTTGTTTTTTTAGTACATCGACTAAGGAGCGGTCATGCGCTTGAGGGTGCTGGGTTCGGGCACCTGCGAACTTCGCCGGGAGCGTTCCTCGCCGGCCTACCTTTTGGAGGCCGAAGGCACCGCCCTGATGCTGGACCTGGGCCAGGGCGCCTGGCGCCGGCTTTTGCAGGCCGGCCGCCGGCCCGCCGACCTGGACGGGGTGCTCTTGTCCCACCCCCACCTGGACCACATCTCCGATCTGATCCCCCTCCTGTTCGCCCTGAAATACGACCCCGAACTTTCGGTGCAGGCCCGCATGACCCTGTTGGCTCATGAAGGCCTGGGCGGCATGATCGGCGAACTGGACCGGGTCTTCGGCGGCTGGCTGGATCCGGAGGCCTCTGTATTGGAGCGGCGCTGGCTCGCCCCCGGCCAGGAGACCAGTCTGGGAGGGGTGAAAATCAAGACCGCCGCCGCAAAGCATCACGCCTACAGCCTGGCCTTCCGCCTGGAGGCGGGCGGCACCTGCCTAGTCTATCTGGGCGACAGCGAGGCCTCAGAGGAGTTGGCCCGCTTCGCCGCGGGTTGCGATCTGTTGATCTGCCACTGCGCCGGCACCGACGCCGAGCCCAAGCCGGGTCACCTTTATCCCGCGGCCAGCGGGCAACTGGCCGCCGAGGCCGGGGCGGGGGCGCTACTGCTCTCCCACTTTTACCGGGAGGTTGATCCCGGGGAGGCGGTGAAATCGGCGAGAAGGTACTTTGGAGGCCAGGTCTGGGCCGCCCGCGACCATCTGCAGCTGATTCTGGTGCCCGGCAGGGGGTGCCGCCAGAGGGATTCTTTGTGAGCTTGAGCGCGAGGAACTGTTGAAAAAGGCTGGCATTTTATTCCTTGACTTTGTCAGGGAGGCTCTGTTAGCTTCAAAAAGCTATAGCTTCATTGTAGCTACAATATGTCTTAACCCCTTTCACCAGCGGGCGGGAGGTATTGGGCCGATCCTTTTGCGCGGGGCACGAACTCGGGCGGAGGACATGCTATTATTTTCCGGGCAACCGGCGCCCGCCGCCGGGGCCGCCCTTTATTAAGAGGCACTAACCCCTTAATAGGGGGTTGCAATTTGGGCTCCGGCAAAGGCAGAATCTTATAGCTGCCTTAAAACAAGCTAGTTTTCGAGGGAGACCATGAAAAGCAAGGTCCTTATCCCGGTGGACACCGCCCGCAATTCTCTCACCGCTGAGGAGTACGCCGTAAAGCTGAATTGGCGCATGCCCTTGAGCGTCACTCTGCTCAACGTGCTCAACACCCCCCGCATCCAGCAGCGCGGCATCAGCCCCGACGACCAGGCCCGCATCAAAGAGGGCATGATGAAGCGCGCCGAGTCGGTGTTGGCCGAGGCGGCCGAGCCCTTTGAAAAGGGCCAGGTGGAATACGACAAGCTGATCAAGGAGGGCGCGCCCGCGGCGATGATCTGCAAGGTGGCCGAAGAGGGCGGCTACGACATGGTGATCATTCCCCAGAGCGGCTTTTCGGAGTTGGAGGAGATCCTGGGCGGCAGCGTGGTGCACAATGTGCTGTGGAAATGCAGCGCCCCGGTTCTATTGGTCAAACACACGAAGGAACAACTGGAGGCCCAGCGCAGCAAGCTGGCCGACAGATAACTGCTGCCCCGCAATTAAAGGCCGGAGCGCGGCCTAAAAAAAACGCGGAGCACTTTAGTTTGAGTCCCAAGGCATCGCACCCGGAAAGGAGGTGAAGGCTCAACAGGGTAAAAACCTCAGCGCTAAGCGGGGTCAGGCCCTCGGGCCCGGCCGGGGCGGTTGAGGCTGTCTTGGGAGCCACACTAGTTTCGTATTGCACAACCTAGTGAAAGGGAGGGGTTATGCGATTTACCAAACTGCTTCTGGTGCTGTTGGTAGCACTGGTGGCCGTGGCCCTGATTGCGGCTCCGGCCATGGCCAGGAAGAAACCTTCTTTGGCCAAGTGGAAGCCAGCCTTCGACTATTCCAAAGCCAAATACAAGATCAAAGTAAGTAACGTCAGCCATCCGGCCATCAAGGGCGTCTACGCCGGATTCGCCATCCGCGATGCCCTGTGGAAGGCATCCAACGGCCAGATCTACTTCGAATATCTGCCCTTCAGCATGTTGGGCGGTGAGGTGGAGGTGCTCAACCAGTTGCAGATGGGCGCTATCCAGGGCATGAGCGTGTCCTCGGTGGCCTCCACCAACTTGGGGCCCCGCATGGGCCTGGTGAACCTGCCGTTCTTGGTCAACACCTATGAGAAACTGGAGCAGTTCGCGGCCAATAAGAAGCTGTTCCAGCATTTCCTGGACGGCATGGAGCACCAGGGCATCATGGGCCTGGACGTCACCGGTTACGGCCAGTACGGCTGGGCCACCACCATCCCGGTGAAGAACATCGCCGACGCCAAGAAGGTGAAGTTCCGCATCGCCGAGGCGGCGGTGAACAAGATGCTCTACAAGGCTTGGGGCTTCAACCCCGTGGTCATGCCCTGGCCGGACGTGCCCACCGCCTTGAAGCAGGGCGTCATCACCGGTCTGGACCACACCCTGTTGGTGTGCTACCTGACCAAGAAGTTCGAAGTCGCCAAGAACTTCACCCCCATCAACTACGCCCAGGGCCTGTTCATCTGGATCTTCAACAAGGCCTGGTTCAAGAAGCTGCCCGCCGACCTACAGAAGACCTTCGTGCAGACGGTGAAGGCCGAGTGTAAGGTCTACCGCGGCCAGACCCAGATGCAGGAGAAAAACTGCGAAGTGGGCGCCAAGAAGATGGGCATCAAGTTCTGGCCCCTGAGCAAGGGCGACCTGGCCACCCTGCAGAAGCAGGGCAACGTGGTGCATGAGGAATTCGCCAAGGAAATCGGAGCCCCGTACCTCAAGAAGGTGCAGGACTTCCTGGGCTACAAGCCCTAGGCAAAACGGCTAACCTCCGGGCCGGGGCCCTCCCCGGCCCGGAGCCAATTTAGCAAGGTGATTTCAGGCCGGCCGTCAGCAGCGCCGGCCCCAGCTATGCCCCGCACCCTGCGGGGAAGGAACCAGCGATGAGTCAAGAGCGGAGCTTTGTATTCGGCTGGGTGGCCCTGGCCGCCATCGTGGCCGCGGGCGTTATGGGCTTTTTCTACCTCCGTCTGGAGGGCATGGCTTGGTCCGCCGTGGGCACCTGGCTGCTGTTCATGGTGGTGGCCGCCTTCACCGGCAACTGGAGCAGGTTTTTGCTCTGGCAGGACAAGGGCCTTTCCTGGTTCGAGGACTGGACCTTGTATCTGGCGGTGATGGTGGGTCTGGTCAGCCTCTTTGTAAACGTGATCCTGCGCTACATCTTCAGCTACTCCCTGGCCTGGTCCGAGGAGTTGATCCGCGAGATCATCATCTACACCACCTTCATCGGGCTGGCCCCGGGCATCAAGAACCGCTCCATGATCACCATCGATGCCCTGGTGCAGCTGGTTCCCCGCTTCCGCCAAACCCTGACCTACGTCAGCCACATCTCGGTGCTGGTTTTTTCGATCATGATCTTCAAACTGGGCCTTGACATGGCCATCATGCAGGAGCGCACCTTCCAAAAAACCATCATCATGGAGATACCCTTGGTGGTGCTCTACTGCATGCTGCCCCTGATGGGCATCATGATGGGCATCCGCACTATCCAGGTCCTGTGGTGGGACTATCAAGAAAGCCGGGCCCAAAGCGGGTCCGAGGGATAGGGGGCGGATGTAACATGGAATTCTCATACGCAATCATCATCCTGGTTCTCCTGGGCTGCATGGCCGCCACGGTGCCCGTGTTCCTCTGCCTGTTTTTCACCTCGGTGATCGGCATCGGCCTGCTGGCCTCCACCGACCTGCCGCTTATGCTCCTGGCTCAGACCCTTTTCCGCTCCATGGACAAGTTCGCCCTGGTGGTGGTGTTGTTCTTCATCTTGTGCGGCAACATCATGACCAGCGGCTCCATCGTGGACAAGCTGATCAAGTTCGCCAACGCGGTGGTGGGCTGGCTGCCCGGCGGCCTGGCCATGGCCGGGGTGTTGGCCTGCGGCCTGTTCGGCGCCATCAGCGGCTCCACCGTGGCCACGGTGGTGGCCCTGGGCGGCTTCATGATTCCGGCCCTGATCGAAAACAGCTACGAGGAGAAATTCTCCGTAGGTGTAATGACCTCGGCGCCCAACCTGGGCGTGATCATCCCGCCCTCCATCGCCATGATCCTCTACTCCATGATCTCCAACGTGTCCCTGGAGGGCCTGTTCCTCACCGGCTTCATCCCCGGCATCCTGATCATGGCCGGCATGTGCATCTACGCCTACATCTGGGCCAAGCGCAACCCGGGCTTCAAGCAGGCCCCCAAACCCACTCCGCGGCACGTGTGGCTGGCCTTCAAGGAGGGCTTCTGGTCGCTGATGCTGCCGGTGATCATCTTCGGCGGTATCTTCTCCGGGGTGTTCACCGCCAACGAGGCGGCGGTGGTGGCTTGCGTGTACGCCTTCATCGTGGAGCTGTTCATCCACCGCGACATGAAGTTCGGCACCGTGAAGAAGGTGATGATCAACTCGGCGGTGACCAGCGCCACCTTGCTCATCATCGTGGCCGGGGCCACTTGCTTCGGCCGCTATTTGACCATGGAGGGCATCCCCAGCAAGGTGAGCGAGGCGGTGGTCTCCTCCATCAGCGAGCCCTGGATGTTCCTGTTGGCCATGAACATCCTGCTTTTGTTCATCGGCATGTTCATGGACATCATCTCCGCCACCCTGATCCTGGGCCCCATCTTCCTGCCCATGCTGGACAGCTACGGCATCAACCCGGTGCACTTCGGGTTGTTGATGACGGTCAACCTGGCCATCGGCTACTGTACGCCGCCCCTGGGGGTGAGCCTCTACATCACCGGGGCCCTGGTCAACCGGGATCTTGTGTACGTCTCCAGGGCGGTGCTGCCCTGGATCACCATCCAGATCGCGGTGCTGTTGATGATGACCTATCTGCCCGACACCGTGCTCTGGCTGCCCCGGCTGCTGGGCTGGGACGTGAACTAGCTTCAGGCCACAACCACGTCTATAAGTGCGCCCGCCGTCGTTCGGTGGGCGTATTTTTTTGGGGCAAGAAGCAAAGAAAAGAGGTTTTAAAGGTAAAAGGATTCGCGGGGGCAATTCCGGCGGCAGGATATTGGCATCGCGGCCCTTATAACTCTTTGTAGTGGTGGGGTTTATCTCCGCCAGCTCTTGAGGCCCGTACGGAAGGCCGGATCACCAGGGGTTTACCCCCTCCTTTTTCTTGCTATCATTTAAATGCTCCGACGGTTGTCAACTATTGTGAAGGCTGGTTTATGCAGGATAACGGGGGAAAGCGCGAATCGGCGGCGGGCCCTTTGCAATGCACTCAATGCGGTGCCGCCCTGGAAGCGGGGAGAGGCTACACCTTGGGGCGTGACACCCTGTGCGACGCCTGCGCCATGGAGGCCCGCGCCACCCGTCCCCGCAAGACCCATTGGCAGTACCTGGGGGCCATCAAGAGCCAGTATCTGCAGGACGCGGAGGAAGAGTAGCCAATAAAATTCCTCCTAAATTAATAAGCCAGGTCATTGCGAGGAGCGACTTTGGTCGCCACGCAGCAGTCTCCGTTTGAGTGGGACGCCAATCACTGGCAAGAGGTTTTGCCGACGGCAGAAATTGCTTCGCTTCGCTCGCAATGACATAAGGTTTTCCATGTAGTGGCGGGGTTTATCCCCGCCCGTTGGCGTCGGCAGGAAAAAGGGCGGGGATAAACCCCGCCACGACAAAGACCGCAAGCCAAGAGACTTGTCGTCCCCGGCCCAGGCAGCACCAGCCTCCAAAACAAAACCGCCCCATTTAAAAGGAGCGGCTCCAAAAACTTCATTGTCCTTCTAACGCTTCGCCCGTCTCAATCCCTTCTTACCCACAGCCCTCCCTAGCCGCGTCCGCCTACCTTGACCATGAGCCGGTCGCCGGGCCTGAGCGCGTTGGACCTCAGCCCGTTCCAGCGCTTGAGCTGGGCCGGGGTCACCTTGAAGCGGCGGCTGATGTCCCACAGGTTGTCGCCGCGCTTGACTATGTAGATGATCTGGCCGGACTTGGGCACCTTGGTGGGCCGGGTGTCCACCTTGCCCTCGGCCTTGGCGCTGGGCACGTACAGCACCAGTTTCTGGCCCACGGCCAGGCGCGAGGAGCGCTTGCCGTTCCAGCGCACGATCTTGCGCCAGTTGATGTTGTAGGCCCGGGCGATCTCCCACAGGGTGTCGCCCTTTTTCACCCGGTGCACGATCTTGCGGGTGCCCCGCGGCCCCGAAGGCAGGCGGGTGGTCTTTTTGACCCGCTTCTTGCTCTTGGCGTAGTAGCGCCCG
>JANQFN010000315.1 GCA_028277825.1 Desulfarculaceae bacterium | reverse complement strand
CGCTCGAAGCCCTGCTCCTTGATCTGGGCCACGGTCACCTCCCACAGCTCCATCTCGGGCAGTGGCGCGGTGGGCACGATGTTCTCCAACCAGGACTCGTCCTTGATGCGCTCGGCGTCCATCAACAGGGTATTGAGTCCCACATAGCCGTCCTTGGATACCAGCATGACGCTTCGCCAGGGCACAAAGGCCCCGGTGAGGTAGTTGGTGGTCTTGCCCCGGGTGCCCACGAAAAGGTCGATGCCCCGGCGGGACATGCCTTCCTTAACCTTCTGCACCCGCTTGGGATAATTGATGTGAATGTCCATGAATCCCCTCTCCCCTCGATTGCAATGACAATATAAAGACCCCGGCCCGAAAGGCCCCTCCCCGGGAGGTCTACCGGGCCAAGAGCCCGTTCAAGAACAGCTCCACTCCCTGGCGGTACATCCTGCCGGTGGAGCGCTTTTCGCTCTTCACGTAGCGCTTGATGATGAACATCACGTAGATGGAATAGAGAATCTCGGCCGTGGTCTCCACCTCCAGCGGGGCGAACACCCCTTGCGCCACGCCCCGGGCCAGGATGTCCTTGATCAGGCCCAGGGAGGCCCGGTCGATCTCCGGGAAGCGCTCCCGGCGGGGAGTCAGGGGAAACACGCTGGGATCATGGATCATGATGGCCCTAAGGTCCCTGTCGCCGGCGAGGTACTCATAGCCCTTGAGACACATCACCCTGAACTGGTCCGCGGGATTCTCCTGCTTGGCCACCGCCTGCACCACCTGGCGCTGCCAGCGGCGGATGCCGTGGGCCACCGCCTCCTCGTAGAGCCCCTTTTTGTGGGGGGCGTAGTTGTAGAGGGTGCCGGTGGCCAGGCCCAGTTCGGCGGCGATGTCCTCCATGCGGGCCCGGCGGAAGCCGTAGCGGGCGAACACCTTCAGGGCGGCGTCGTAGATAACCTCGGGGGGCAGTTTCTTCTTCATATCAATCCGATTAAATGAAATTAATTTTCATATATTCATTTTCAACAAATAGAAATGGAAAGTCAAGCCCGGGGTGGGCCCGTCCTATCCCGGATCGGGATACTGGTTGATCACAAAGAAGCTGATCAGCCCCTCATCACTCAGCTTGCGGGCCAGGTCCAGGGCCTGTTGCTTGCTGTCATAAGGACCCAGCATCACCCGGTACCAGGTGCCCTTTTCCGAGGACCAGGGCCGCACCAGGGCGGGGTAGCCCGCCTGTTGCCATTCCTTGACCCCTTTGTCCGCCATGCCGGCCTTTTTGAAGGATGCCACCTGCAAGTAGAACCGGGGGGCCTCTGCTTGGCTCGGGGCCGCGGTGGGCGGCGGAGCCGGGGTTGGCTGGGGCCGGGGCTGGAGCGCCGGGGGTGCTGGCTTCACCAGGGTTGTGGGCTCCGGGGCCTGCGCCGCGGTCTGGGCCGGGGCCGGCGCGGGTTTGGCCGGGTCGGGGAATTCATTGATGACGAAATAGTTGATCAGGCCCTCTTCCTTCAGCTTGCCTGCCAAATCCAAAGCCGCCTGCTTGCTGCCATAGGGGCCCAGCATCACCCGGTACCAGGTGGCCGTATCCGAGGACCAGGGCCGCACCAGGGCGGGATAGCCCGCCTGCTGCCATTCCTTGACACCCTTGGCGGCCATGCCGGCGGCCTTGAAAGAGGCCACCTGCAGGTAGAACCCGGAAACTACCGCCTGACTCGGGGTGGTGGAGGCAGCCGGGGGCGGCGGTGGAGGCGGCACCGGTTTAGTCACCGACTTGGCCGGGGCATCCACCACCGGCGCCCTCACCTTGGCCGAGGGTTTCACCACCGGCGTGGCCGGCGCGGCCTGGGACTGGGCCGCTTCCCGGCCCTCGTCCGGCGGCGGGGGCATCCGGCCCTTAACCTTGCTGCCGCCGCTGCCCGCCGCACTCACCGCGCGGGAGGCCAAAAACGGCTTGGACCGGGTCGGGGTCGGCGGGGCGGGTTCAACCGCCGGCGGTTTGGGCTGGGCCACCTTCTTGGGCAACAGCTTGGGCGCCAGCTTGGGCGGCGGCCGGTAGTCGTCGCGCAGCTTGGGCTTGGGCGCGGGCTCTGCCGGCGGCGGGGCGGGGGGTGCAACCGTCGGCTTGAGCGGGGGCGGTGCCGCCTTGGTTTGGTCCGCTGGGGCCGGAGACGGTTGGGTCTGGGCGCCTGGCTGGGGCCAGGCCGAGGGCATGATCTCTTGCGGACCCTTGACCCGGGCCACCTTCTGGGGCGGTGGGGCAGCCTTTACCGGGGCCGGGGTCTCTGCCTTGACCGGCGGCGCCGGTTTGGCCGGGGCGGGTGCCGGGGGCGGCTCCGGCTTGGTTGCCGGCGGCGGGGGCGGCGGTGCCGGTTTCGCCTTTAGCGGCGGAGGTGGCGCAGCCGGGTCGGTCAGGCGGGCCACCTCCTGGGGCTTCATGGCCAACAGGCTGCGGGTCAGCCGCGCCCGGATCTGGGGATAGCCCGGGTCCAGGCGGGCGGCCTTGTAAAAACTGACCACCGCCTGGGCGTGGCGGCCCCGGGCCTGCTGCACCTGGCCCAGGGTGTCCCAGATGGAGGCCTGGTCGGCGGCCTGGCGGGCGGCGCGGGCAGCCAGCTTTTCGGCCTCGGCCAGGTTCTTGTTTTCCTGCACCAGGGCCCAGGCCAGGTTGTTCATGAACACCGGGTTGTCCGGCTCCCGGTCCAGGGCCTGCCGGTAGAGCTTCAAGGCCTCATCCCCCCGGCCCATGGCCTGCAGGGTGGTGGCCTTGTCGTTTAACAGGGTTGGGTCCCGCGGGGTCCACTCCAGGGCGCGCTCAAAGGCCTCCACCGCCCCCTGTTTGTCGCCGGTGGCGGCCAGGCACAGGGCCAACAGATGCCAGGAGCCCGCCGCCGCTGGGTGCAGGTCCAGGTCCAGGCGCAGCTCGCGTGCGGCCTGTTCATACTTGCCCTGGTCGTAATAGGCCTTGGCTTTACGGCGGAAGCGGTCGCTGGTGTGCATGGCCAGGGCGGTGCCCTGGTTTATCTCAAAGGGCTGGCTGACCTGGCCCAGCTTCAGGCCCTGCAGGGCGTGGGCCAGCTCCACTTCCAACTTGCTGGTGTCCATGCAGTCGGCGTTGGTCTTGGCCAGGCCGGGGTTGTTGCGCGCCAGGTCGATGGCCACCGCTTGGAAGGGCTTGCCCTGGGCCATAAGGGCCTGGGCCTGTTTGATCAGGCCGGGGTCCTTGCTCCAAAAAAGCCAGAGGCATACCCGCTTGGGGGTGGCCGGGGTGGGCGGCGGCTTGATGGGCCGCTCGGCGCAGGCGGCCAGACCCAGGGCCAGGGCCAGAAGCACCAGCCCGGCCAGCAGCCTGGGGCGGGCACGCTGGGAGAGTCTTAGGAGCATGATCTGTATTGTAGTGATAGTTTCGCCCGGGCGGCAAACTTTTTCGCCCCGCCGGCGGCCGGGGTGCCTCAGGCCGCCTCTCGGCCCGGCTCCAGGGCCTGGGCCATTACCCGGTGCACCTCGGCCATCAGCTTGCGCGAGTTCTTCTTGATGGCCGCATCATCCACCAGGGGCAGGGCGGTGATGGTTATGTGCCCGGGGCGGATGTTGAAGGTCTTTTTTTCCACCACCTGGGCCGAACCCTCGATGGCCAAAGGCGCCACGTCGGCCCGGGCCAGGGAGGCCAGCACGAAGGCGCCGCGCTTGAAGGGCCCCAGGCGGCCGTCTTTGCTGCGGGTGCCCTCGGCGAAAAACAGCACCGCGCTGCCCGATTTGATCTTGGCCACCGCCTCCTTGAACAGGGTGCCGGCGGTGCCGCTGTCGCCCCGGTCCACGAAGATGTAGCCCGCCTTTTTCATGGCATAGCCCCACAGGGGCACCCGGCCCAGCTCCTTTTTGACCACGAACTTGAAGTCATAGGGCACCAGGGCCAACAGGGCCAGGATGTCGAACAGGCTCTGGTGGTTGCACACCAGGACCAGGGGGTCGTCGCGGGCCGGGTCCAGGTTATCACCGCCCTTGAGCTCCACCGTCACCCGGCTGGCCCAGAGGATGATCCGCGCCCAGGGGCGGGCGCCGTAGCGGTGGGTCATGCCGCCGCTGGAGTCGATCAGGAACAGGAGTATGGAGATGGTGGACCAGATGATGGTCTGCACCCCGATGAAGGCCTGCAGGCCGATCAGGCGCAGCCGGCCCAGGGGGGACACTAGATGCTCCACTCCACCAGGGAGGCGCCCCAGGTGAGGCCGGCGCCGAAGGTGACCATCAGCAGTTTGTCTTTGGGAGCCAGGCGGCCTCCCTTGGCCGCCTCGTTTAGGGCCATGGGGATGGAGGCCGAGGAGGTGTTGCCGTATTTTTCGATGGTGGTGTAGACCTTGTCGGTGTTAAGGCCCAGGCGCTGGGCCAGGGCGTTGATGATGCGGATGTTGGCCTGGTGAGGCACCATCAAGGAAATCTCGGACACGTCCACTCCGGCCCTTTGCAAGGTCCACAGGGTGATCTCCTCCAGGCACTCCACCGCCTTTTTAAACAGCTTCTGCCCGTCCATCACCAGGTAATAGGGCTTGAGCGCGCTCATGTCGGGCAGGACGCCCGGGCCCGGGCGGTCTTCGCACTGGTCCACCGAATAGAGCAGGTTGCCGAAGGAGCCATCGGAGCGCAGGTGGATGGAGCGGATGCCGGTGTCATCCTCGGTGCGGCTCAAGACCACGGCCCCGGCGCCGTCGCCCAAAAGTACGCAGGTGCCCCGGTCGGTCCAGTTGGTCACCCCGGAGAGCACCTCGGCCCCCACCACCAAGGCGTGGTTGGCCTCGCCGCAGCGGATGGCGTTATTGGCCACGCTCAGGGCGTAGATGAAGCCCGAGCAGCCGGCGGAGACGTCCATGGAGGCGGCGCGCAGGGCGCCGATCTTCTCTTGCAACACGCAGGCGCAGGAGGGGAACTGGCGGTCCGGGGTGACGGTGCCCACCACCACCAAGTCCAGGTCACCGGCCTCCAGCTCGGCGGAGCCCAGGGCTTCCAGGGCGGCGGCGGCGGCCATGTCCGAGGTGTTCATGCCCTCGGTGGCGATGCGGCGCTCCTTGATGCCGGTGCGCCGGGTGATCCAGGCGTCAGAGGTGTCCACCACCTTTTCCAGGTCTCGGTTGGTCAATACGGCCTCGGGAATATATGACCCGGTGCCCATCACTTTGGCTCTAGACATTTCGGCTAACATGGACCTCGTCCCAAGCTTGCTGTGCATTCCTTCGGTTGCGGGACCGCCGGCCCAAATTCCGGCCGAACCGGGAGGGGGCGGGGCGTCTCGGAAAACGGAGATTGACCAGCGGGGGCAGAGACGCTGTAGCAAGTGACTGAAGGAGCATGAATGACTTCAGGTACAGGGCGCAATAATACCAGCAAGCGCCGCCAAATCCCAGTGTCCATTGCATTTTTCAATGCTCTGCCAATATCCGGATCATTGGCCCGGGCGGGGCAGGGGCGGATTTTACCTTTTTGGGCGCCCGGGTCCCACAAGAGCCCCATTTTATGCCATAATCAGGCGCAACCTTCATCTCCGTAGGTCCGCGGAAAGAAGCTGTTAAAATGCGCAAATTTTCCCGCCTGGCCTCTGTGCTGGCCCTTCTGTGGGCCTTGCCCGCCGGGGCCGAGGAAATGGGCTCCTTCAGCCTGAGTGTGCACAATCAGGGCCGGGGAGAGATAATGGTGAGCGTGGGCGGCGGGCTTCCCGTGGCGCTGGCCCCGGGCAAGTCGGCCAGCTTCAGCCGGGCCTATGATGAGGACGACCTGGCCCGCAGCCCCACCTACCTCTTTGAGGCCAAAATCAGCGGCTCCGGGGGCAAGGAGTTGTGCCGGCCGCGCCTGAAGGTGGAGGTGAGCGCCTGGGGCGAGGACTATATCTTCGCCTGCTTCCCCCGCCGCGAGCTTTTGGGCCCCTGCCTGATCACCTGCGACTTTGACAACATCTCGCCGCAGTCCAGCGGCAAGGTGGTCTACCGCCCCGGCCGTTGAGGGGGCCGCCACTTCGTTTTGGGGCTTGCCTGCAGGCCAGCCGCTGTCTCAGACTTATTCACATAGTCATAAATAAGGAAATTTGAGGTGGCAGCATGTTCAAGGCAAGCGCGATCACGCTGGCCACCCTGTGCGCGGTGGACCACAACCGAAACTCCCACTGCAACGTCTCGGTCTTCATCCGGCCCCAATAGCCCGACCCCGCCCCAGCTCACCTGGGGCTTTTTCTTGCCAGCCCGGCCCGGCTTTGGCTATGCTCGGGTGACGCCTGCACTGTGAGGAGTTGCTTTTGTATTTCGCCGTCTCCGGAGTCGAGACCCCCATCTGGCTGCCGCCGCTAGTGGCCTTCGTGGTCAGCTTTTTCACCTCCATGGGCGGGGTCTCCGGCGCCTTTCTGCTGCTGCCCTTCCAAATGAGCTTTCTGGGCTTCACCTCGCCCTCGGTGAGCCCCACCAACCTGGTCTACAACATCGTCTCCATTCCCAGCGGCGTGTGGCGCTATCTCAAAGAGGGCCGCATGGTCTGGCCGCTGACCTGGGTGGTGATCGCCGGTACCCTGCCCGGGGTAATCCTGGGCGGCTTCATCCGCCTGATTTGGCTGCCCGATCCCGGACCCTTCAAGGTCTTTGTGGGCTGCGTGCTGCTCTACATCGGCGTGCGCATGTTCATGGACCTGGCCCAGAAGGCCGCCGCCCCGGCCCCGGCCCCGGCGGAGGGCCACTTCGTGGTCGAGCTTCGCTCCTTTTCCCTGGGCCAGCTCTCTTTTGACTTCGCCGGCCAGAATTACACCTGCTCCACCCCGGGCATCTTTGGGCTTTCTCTGGCGGTGGGCATCGTGGGCGGCACCTACGGCATCGGCGGCGGGGCCATCGTGGCCCCGTTTTTCGTGGCGGTCTACGGCCTGCCGGTGCACGCGGTGGCCGGCGCCGCCCTGATGGGCACCTTCGTCACCAGCGTGGTGGGGGTGGCCTTTTACCAGGCCATCGCCCCCTGGTACGCCGGGCAGATGGCGGTGGCCCCGGACTGGCTGCTGGGGGCCCTGTTCGGCATCGGCGGTCTGGCCGGCATGTACTGCGGCGCCCGGTTGCAAAAATACGTCAGGGCCGCCTGGATCAAGGTCATGCTGGGCCTGATCCTGGTGGGCACCGCCGCCAAATATTTGATTGGCTTTTTCTGGGGCTAGCATTGGAGCCGTCACCATGGGGCCCGTACCGTGGATGGGCTAATACCACAATAAGTCAACAAGATGTCAACCAACCCAATTGCGGACCGTGATACGATTGCCATGAAGTTTCGGCAAACTCAAAGGGTCTGACGGGGAGAGGTGCCATGGACGCGCAAGTGAAACAAATGCCTGATTATCACGTGGCCTATGTGCGCAAGACCGGGCCCTATGGGGCTGAGACCTGCCAAAGGGCCTTTGAGGAACTCATGCAGTGGCCGGGCTCAACGGAGCATATGACCTCGGCAGCCGTATTGGCCCTTTATTGGGACGACCCCCAGATCACCCCGGCCGACAAATGCAGGACCGACGCCTGCATCAGCGTCCC
>JANQFN010000305.1 GCA_028277825.1 Desulfarculaceae bacterium | reverse complement strand
GGCACCGCGGCGTAATCCATGCTCTGGTCGCCGCCCAGGGCGTTGATTGCGGCGCACTCGCCCTGGGCCAGGGCCAAGTGGGCCAGCATCATGCCGCCGGTGAGGTCGCCCACAGCAAAGACCCCGGGCAGGCTGGTGGCCATACCTTGGTCCACCTTGATGGCCGGGCCGTCACTGGCCAAGCCCAGCCTGGCCGGGTTCAGGGCCTCGCCGGCCGGCACCCGGCCCGCGGCCACGATCAGCCGGGCCGCCTTGGCCTGCTGCTTCTTGCCCCCGGCGCTGTAGCTCACCACACTCTGTTTGCCGGACCTGGAGACCTTGCTCACCTCGGCGCCCGTAACGATCTTGATGCCCTGGGCCTCTAGCATCTTTTGCAACAGCCCGGCGATCTCCGCGTCCAGGCCGGGCAGGATCTGGGGCATCATCTCCAGCACGGTTACTTTTTTGCCCAGGCCGGCCAGCACTTGGGCGAACTCCACTCCGATGACGCCGCCGCCGATGATCATTGAACTGGCGGGCAGGGACTTCATGGGCAGAAAGTCGTTGCTGTCCCAGGCCCCGGCCCCCTCTAATCCCGGGATGGGCGGCATCGCGGGCACGGAGCCGGTGGCCAGGATCACCCCGTCGGCGCTCAACTTCTTTTTGCCGACCTTGACGATCTTGGGATCAATCAACTGGGCCTCACCCTGGAGGACCTCTATTTGCTTGGCCTTGAGCAGTCCGGCCACACCTTTGCGCAAGCCCTCAACCACCTGGTCCTTGCGCTGCATCACCTGCGCCAGGTTCACCTTGGGCGGGCCGGCGCTGATGCCGAAGGTTTGGGCCTCGGCCACGGTGCGGGCTACCTCGGCGGCGTGCAACAGCGACTTGGTGGGGATGCAGCCCCAGTTGAGGCAGGTGCCCCCCAGGTCGGCCTTTTCGATCAGGGTGACCCGGGCCCCCAGACGGGCGGCCTTGATGGCCGCCGGGTAGCCGCCGATGCCGCCGCCGATGACCACGATCTTCTTGGACTCAGCCATAAGCCACCCCCAGGGCCAACAACTTCACCGGCTCCTCCACCAGCCCCTTGAGGGTCTGCATGAACTTGCCGGCCTCGGCGCCGTCAATGATGCGGTGGTCATAGGTAAGGGTCAGGTTGACCACGGGCCGGATCACGATTTGGCCGGAGATGGCCACCGGTTTTTCGATGATGGCCCCCACCGCCAGGATGGCCGCCTCGCTGGCGTTGATGTTTGCGGTGAAGGACTCGATGCCGAACATGCCCATGGCCGAAAGGGTGAAGGTGCTGCCGGAGATGTCGTCAGGCAGGAACTTGCCCGCCCGGCAGCGCTCAATCAGCGCCACCCGCTCGGCAGCCACCTGGCCCAGAGTTTTGCGGTTGATGCTCTTGATCACCGGCACGATCAGCCCCTCGTCCAGGGCCATGGCCATGCCCATGTGCACCTCGGGCAGGAAGGTAACCCCGTTCTCGCTCCAGCGGGTGTTTATCACCGGGTGGGCGGCGATTGCGGCGCCGGTGACTTTCATGAACAAATCGGTGATGGTCAGCCGCGCCCCGTGGGTCTGTTCCACATGCTCCAGCAGCGCCTGGCGGTGGGACACGATGGCTCCGGCGTCGGCGGTGAGGCTCATGTAGGTCTGGGCGGTCTCCAGCTTGGAGTGCATCATGTTCCGGGCGATGGCCCGGCGCATGCCCGAATGGGGCACCAGGCGCTCCTCGCCCACCGGCGCCAGGGATGGCCTGGTCTGGGCGGCGGCGCGCACGTCAGCGGCCAGGACCCGGCCGGCCGAGCCGCTGCCGGTCACCAGGGTCAGATCCAGGCCCATTTCCCGGGCCAGCTTCTTGGCCAGGGGCGTGGCCCGCACCCGGCCCGAAGTCGGCGCAGTGGACTGCACCTGGGCCGGGGGCTCGGCGGGAGGCGCCTCTTCCGGCGGAGGCGGTGCGCTGATCTCCGCCGCCTCGGGCAGGTCCTCGGCGCTCTCGCCTTCTTTGAGCAGCCAGCCCACCACCGAGCCCACCGCTACGGTCTGCCCGGCCGGCACCAGGATGCGGCCCAGGACGCCGTCTTCGGCCGCCTCCACGTCATAGGTGACCTTCTCGGTCTCCAGGACGAAGAGCACCTCGCCGGCGGACACGGTATCGCCCTCGGCCTTTTGCCATTCCACCAGCAGGCCCTCTTCCATGGTCAGGCCCAGCTTGGGCATCAATATCTCAAGAGGCATTGGCTAGTATCCCTTGAACTGGGGTTTGCGCTTTTCCAAGAAGGCGCTGGTGCCTTCCTTGATGTCCTCGGTGGTAAAACACAGGGCGCAGTTCTTCTGCCCGTACTGGGCCGCCTCATTCAGGGGCAGGTTGAGGCCGATCTCCACCGCGTTCTTGGCCATCTGCACTGCCAGCGGGGCATTGGCCAGGATCACCTGGGCCATCTCCTGGGCTATGGCCAGGGCCTGGCCCTGGGGTGCCACCCGGTTGATCAAGCCCATGGCCAGGGCCTCTTCCGGTCCGATGGTCTCGCCGCTGAGGATCAGCCAATGGGCCCGGGTCTTGCCGATGAGCCGGGGCAGGCGCTGGGTGCCGCCGGCGCCGGGGATCAGGCCCAGCTTCACTTCGGGCAGGCCCAGCTTGCTGCTCTCCTCGGCCACGCGCAGGGTGCAGGCCATGGCCAGCTCCAGCCCGCCGCCCAGGGCGGCGCCGTGGATGGCGGCGATGGAGGGCTGGGCCAGGCGCTCCAAATTGGCGGTGATGCGCACGATGCCCTCGTTCCAGCGGAGCAGCTCCAGCGGGGTCATTACGTTCAACTGGGCGATGTCCGCCCCGGCCTGGAAGACCTTGCCTTGGCCCCTGACGATCAACAGGCGGCAGTCCTGGTCGGCCTCCACCTGATCCAGGGCGGTCAGGAACTCAGTGATCAACTCATCGTTGAAGGCGTTCATCACCTGAGGCCGGTTGAGGCTCAAAAGGGTGACGGGCCCTTGCTTTTCCAACAGTATGTTCGGCTCGTTCATGGGCCGCTCCCTCTACCAGGCGGTGTTGCCGCCGTCTATCACCAGCGCCGAACCGGTCATGAAGCTCGAAGCCGGGCCGGCCAGCAATATGGCCAGGCCCTTGATCTCCTCGATCCGGGCCAGGCGGCGCATGGGTATTTGGCGCTTGACGGCAGCCTTGCCCGCGTCGCTGGCGAAAAACTCCGTGTTCATGGGGGTCTCGAAATAGCCCGGCAGGATGGCGTTGACGTTGATGCCGTGCCGCACCCACTCCAGGGCCATCACCTTGGTCAACTGCACCAGACCGCCCTTGGAGGCGCAATAGGCGCTCATGTTGGGGTAGGAGATGATGGCCCCCACCGAGGCCACGTTGATGATCCGTCCGCCCCGGCCGGCGGTGATCATGGGCGTGGCTGCGGCCCGGCTCAGGGTGTAGGCCCCCTTGAGGTTGGTGTCCAGCACGCTGTCCCAGTCGGCTTCCTCCATCTTGAGAATGGGCTTTTCGCTGCCGCCCACCCCGGCGCAGTTGACCAGGATGTCGATGCCGCCGCACTGTTCCACCACCTGATCCACCAGGTTCTGCACCTGAGCCGCATCGCTGACGTCGCAGGCCATGGCCCGCACCGAGGCCCCGGTGTCGGCGGCCACCTGCCTTGCCGAGTCCTCACACACCCGCAGGCGGCGGGAGCAGATGACCACCTGGGCTCCGGCCTCGGCCAGGCCCGAGGATATGCCCAGGCCGATGCCGGTGGCCCCCCCGGAAACCAGGGCCACCTTGCCGCTCAGGTCAAAGTAGGGAAGGGTCATTTTTTTACTCCGGATAGACCAATATCTTCAGATGCTGGTCCGGCTGGTTCATCAGGGGCTCATAGCCGGCGCTCAACAGGTCATCCAGCTTTATGCGGTCGCTGATCAGGCTCTCCACGTCCACCCGGCCGTCGGCCAAAAGGGCCAGGGCGGCGGGGAACTCGTCCTCGTAGCCGGTGGAGAAGGTGATCTCTTTTTCGTGGCCCCAGAGGCTCAAGAAGCGCACTTCCACCGGCTTGAGCGCCATGCCCGCCACGCAAATCACCGCCCGGCGGCCGGTGCACTTGACCGCGGTGTCAAAGGAGGCCTGAATGCCCACACAGTCAAAGGCGCGGTCAGCACGCATATTGCCGGTGGCGGCGGCTATGGCCTTGCCCGCGTCCTCGGCAGTGGGGTCGATGGCCAGGGCCGCGCCCAGCTTCAGGGCCATCTCCCGGCGGGCGGCCATGGGCTCGACCACGAACACGCGGGAGGCGCCGGCGGCCAGGGCCACCTGCATTACCAACAGCCCGATGGGCCCGGCCCCGATCACCGCCACGCTGTGGCCCAGCTCCAATCGCGTCCGTTTCACCACCCGCACCGCCACCGCCAGGGGCTCGGCAAAGGCCCCCATGTCGTCTGTCACCGCATCGGGCAGCTTGAGCAGGGTGTAGGCCGGCACACAGAGAAACTCGGCAAAGGCGCCGTCAGAGGCGAAGGCCACGGTGCCCAGCTTGAGGCACATGTTGTACTGGCCCCTCTGGCAATAGGCGCAGACCCCGCAGTAGAGCAGGCAGTTCACCGTGACCCGGTCGCCCGGCTGCCAGCCCTCCGCCTCCGGGCCCAACGAATCGATCTCAGCCGAGAACTCATGGCCCACCACCAGGGGCCCGCCCTGCCGGCCGGTGAGGGGGTGGGGCCGGCGGGGGATCAGAAAGGGTCCTTCGTTGTATTCGTGCAGGTCCGAGCCGCAGATGCCGCAGACCTTGACTTTGAGCCGCACCTCGCCGGGGCCGGGCTGGGGGATGGGCACCTGTTCGATGCTCAGGTCCTTTTGGCCACGCCACACCGCCGCCTTCATAGTGTCGGCCATAACTAAAATCCCCCTTCCGCCGCCTGCCGGGCCGCCTGGGCGATCTGGCCGGACCCGGGTAGATAGGCCCCCTCCAGACCGAAGGGCACCGGCACGAAAGGCGCGCCCACCCGGCCAATGGGGGCGTCCAGTTCGTCCATGATCTCCTCGGCGACGGTGGCGGCCACCTCGGCCCCGAAGCCAAAGGCCTTGACCGCCTCCTGGGCGATCACCAGGCGGTGGGTCTTGGCCACGGATGCAAAAACCGTTTCCTTGTCCCAGGGCTGGATGCTCCTCAAGTCGATCACCTCCAGGCCCAGTCCCTCGCCCGCCAACTCTTCGGCTGCCTTGAGGGCCTGGTGCACCATGCGTCCGGCGCTGACCAGGGTGACATCATCGCCTTCGCGCAGCACTTGGGCCTGTCCGATGGGCACCAGGTGCTCGCCGTCGGGGATGGGGCCCTTCATGGCGTGCAGCGCCTTGTGCTCCACCACCAAGACCGGGTTGTCATCGCGGATGGCCGACTTCAACAGGCCCTTGGCATCGGCCGGAGTGGCGGGCATCACCACCTTGAGCCCGGGCACGTGGGCGAACCAGGCCTCCAGGCTCTGGGAGTGCTGGGGCCCGGCGGCCAGGCCGGCCCCGGCCGGGGTGCGGATCACCAGGGGCAGGGTGTACTGGTTGCCAAACATGTAGCGCATTTTGGCGGCCTGGTTTACCACCGCGTCCATGCACACGGTCATGAAGTCCATGAACATGATCTCCACCACCGGCCGAAGCCCGCAGGCGGCGGCGCCGGCGGCCAGGCCCATGAAGGCCGACTCGCTGATGGGGGTGTCCATCACCCGCTCAGGGCCGAAAACCTCGAACAAACCTCGGCTGGCCCCAAAGGCACCGCCGGGGGCGCCCACGTCCTCGCCCAGAAGGATCACGTCTTCATCGCGCTCCATCTCCTCGGACAACGCTTGGTTGATGGCCCAGATGTAGCGGACTTCTTTCACAGCGTTATCAGACATAGAGCCCCTCCATCAGCGCCTCGGCCTGCGGCGGCGGGCTGCTGCGGGCAAACTCCAGGGCCTCGGCGATCTCGGCCTGAATCTGCTTGTCGATCTTATTGGCCTGGGCCTTGGTCAGGACCTTGTCCTTTTTCAGCTGCGCCTCGAAGCTGGCCAGGCAGTCTTCGGCCATGGCCGTTTCCACCGCTTCGCTGCCCCGGTATTTCTGGGCGTCGCCCACGTAGTGGCCGTGCCAGCGGTCGCATTTCACTTCCAGGAGGGTGGGGCCGCCCCCTGCGCGGGCCCGCTTCAGGGCCTGACCGGCGGCCTGGTAGATTTGCAGCACGTCGTTGGGCACCGAGGCGGTGGCCACGCCAAAGGGGGCGGCCTTGTCCACCACGTCCTCGCCGGGCATGTGCACCTGCTGGGGGGTGAACTCGGCCCAGCCGTTGTTCTCACAAACCAGGATCAGGGGCAGCTTCCACAAAGAGGCCATATTCAGGGTCTCGTAGAAGGCCCCCTGGCTGGTGGCGCCGTCGCCGAAAAAGGCCACCGCCACCCGGCCCGGATACTTTTTGGCCGCGGCCAGGGCGGCGCCGGCGGCGATGGGGATGCCGGCGCCCACGATGCCGTTGGCTCCTAACACTCCCCGGCTGGCATCGGCCAAATGCATGGAGCCGCTGCGTCCCAGGCAGAAGCCATCCGAGCGGCCCAAGAGTTCGGCCATGAAGCGTTTCAGGTCCACCCCCTTGGCCAGGGCGTGGCCGTGGCCCCGGTGGGTGGTGCCCACATAGTCGGCCACCTTGAGCTGGGAGCACACCGCGGCCGGCGCCGCCTCCTGGCCCAGGCAGACGTGCAAAAAGCCGGGGATCTCGCCGGCGGAAAACACCTCGGTCAAGGTCTCCTCCACCCGCCGGATGCGCAGCATACTGCGGTAGAGTTCTATCAACTTCTTGGGACCCAGCCGGGGCTTGGCCGCGCTTTTTGCCTTGGTGGCCATATCTAGTCTCCCGCCAGGAAGAGCGGCTTGCGCCCCTCCTGGTCGGTGGGGATGAATTCGGTGCCGTGCAGGGCGAAGTCCAGGATGCCGTCCAGGACTTCATCCATGGAGTCAAACCGCTGCCTTAGCGACCAGCGCCGGAGGGTAACGATCACCGGCAGATAGGCCAGGATGTCCGCGGCCAGCCTGAGGCGGAACTCGCTCACTTCCTGGCCGGCCAGGCTCTGGCGGAGCAGGTCTTCGAACATCTCGATGTATTCGGTCTCCCGGCCCAGCATGTCGTGCAGGCTTTCGCGGTCCAGGGAGCGGGAAGACTGATACATGAACATGACCATGTCCGAATAGCGGTTGACCGATTCCAGGTTGTATTTTACCGCCGCCTTTAGCCTCTCTTTGGGGTCGTCCACCCCTTCCATGGCCGCGTTCATCTCGGTGCGCAGGATGCGGGTGATGTGGTCATAGACGATGTAGATGATGTCTTCCTTGGAGCGCACGTAGTTGTACATGGAGCCCATGGTCATGCCGGCGGCCTCGGCGATCTCTCTGACCGTGGCCTTGTGAAAGCCCTTGACCACGAAGACCTCGATGGCGCCCTCGGCGATCTGACGCCGGCGCTGATCGATCAGCTCGGTGTCCTTGATCCTGGTCTCCACCTTTTTCGCCGGTTGTTTGGTCATGGCCGCTTCCTCGTTTGGTTTAATTTATTTCAGTCCTCAAGAACCTTTTCCAGTTTAACTCGGCCGCCCGCCGCCACCAGGCCTAGACCATCAACATGCCGCCGTTTACATCCAAAACGTTGCCGGTGATGAAGTTCGATGCCTGAGAAACCAAAAATAGCGCCACTTCGGCTATATCCTGGGGCTGGCCCAGGCGCCCCAGGGGGATCATGTCATCACGATAGGGCTCGTCCACGGTCATGGGCGTGGCCACCGGCCCCGGCGCGATGCCGTTGACCAGGATGCCGTCGGCGGCTCCTCGTTTGGCGGCCCATTTGACCAAGGCGTGCAGGCCACCCTTGGAGGCGCAATAGGGCGCTCCGGCCAGCACCCCGCCCACCCGGCCGGCGATGGAGCCCAACAGGAGCATCTTGCCGCCGCCGGCCGCGGCCAGGGCCGGCCAGGCCGCCTGCAGCAAGAAAAAACCGCCGCGCAGGTTGACGTCCAACACCCTGGACCAATCGGCTTCGCTGATCTCCTCCAGCGGCTGCCGGGAGTCGCCCAAAATGCCGTGGCTGGTCACCAAGATATTCAGCCCGCCCCAGGCCTCCTGCACCCGGTCCACGGCGGTTTGCACCTGTTCCTTATGGCGTACGTCGCATACCAGGCTCAAAGACCGGCGGCCCTGGGCATCCACCAGCCCGGCGGTCTCGGCACAGTCCAACAGATCCAGGCAGGCCACATCGGCCCCCTCCCGGGCCAGGCTCTGGCAGATGGCCTGGCCGATGCCTCGAGCCGCGCCGCTGACCAGCGCTTTTTTGCCGTTCAGATCGATAGGGCCGCTCACCGCTATGCTCATGAGCCCTCTCCCAGGCCGGGGTAGGCGCTCCAGCCGCCGTCGGTCAGCCAGCCGGCGTCCACCGGCAGCACCGCGCCGGTCACATGACGGGCGCCTGTGGAGACCAGGTACAGCACCGCCGCGGCCACCTCGCCGGGCTCCAGCAGGGTGTCCATGGGGGTGCGCTTTAAAAGCAGGCTGGGGTCGCGCTCGCCGCGCTCGATCATTCCTTTCATCAATGGGGTGAGCACGTAACCCGGAGCCACCGCGTTGACCCGGATGCCCTGGGCGGCCCAGTCGCGGGCCAGAATGCGGGTGAGCAGATTCACCGCCGCCTTCATGGGCCCGTACACCGCCAGGGGCAGGGGGGTTAGGCCGGCTATGGAAGAGATGTTGACCACCGCCCCGCCCCGGCCGGCGGCGATCATCTCTTTGCCGGCCCGGCGGCTGCACAGGTACACTCCCTTGTAGTCCACCGCGAACACCCGCTCCAGATGCTCCAGATCCAAATCCAGGATGGACACGGCGGGGTGGGTCACCCCGGCGTTGTTGATCAGGATGTCCAACGGACCCATCTCGGCCAGGGCCCGGTCGAACATGGCGTCCACCTCTCCTGGGCTGGTCACGTCGGCCCGCTGCCAGAGGGCGCCGGCGCCGCACAGCTCGGCGGTCTCCCCGGCGCTGTCCTGGTCCAAGTCCGCGGCCATGACCCTGGCGCCGGCCCCGGTCAGGGCCAGGGCGATTTCGCGTCCGATGCCGGCCCCGGCCCCGGTGACGATGGCGTTTTTCCCGCTCAGTTCAGACATTGCAAAAGCCCTCGCCCGCTCCCTACTTCATGAAGCTGGGCAGCCAGATCATGATCTGGGGGAACATCATGGTTATCAGCAGACAGGCGATCATGATCAGGGTGTAGGGGATGGCCGATTTGTAGATGTCCATGATGGTGATGTCATCGGGCGTCACCCCCTTCATATAGAAGAGGTTCAACCCGAACGGAGGGGTGATGTAGCCGATGACCACCGCCATGACGAACATGAGCATGAACCACAGCAGATCCACGCCCAGGCCCTTGATGATGGGTAGAAACACCGGGATGCAGATCATGGATATGGCCACGGGGTCGATGAACATACCCAGAATCAGCACGATCAACAGCATCACCAAAAGGATGCCCTCGGTGCCAAAAGGCAGCCCGGCCAGGACCTCCGTCACCAGGTGGCTGGTGCCGGTGACCGTGACCAGGGCGGAATAGCAGCCGCCGCCGATGACCAGCCAGAGGATCATGCAGGTCACCCTGAGAGCCAACTGCAGGGCCTCTTTCATGTTGGTCATGTTGAATCTGCGATGGATGATGCTGATCACGATGGCCCCCAGGGCACCGAAGCCGGCGGCCTCGGTGGGGGTGAAGGCCCCGGTGTAGATGCCGCCCATGATAAAACCGGCTAGGAGTAGGGGCAGAATCACGTGCCTTAAGGCCAGGATCTTCTGGCCCCAGGTGCCCTGTTCCTCCTTGGGCATGGGCGGGCCATAGTCCCGGCGGATGGTGCAGCGGATGACCACGTAGAGGCTCCAGGCGCCGATGACCAACAGGCCAGGCAGCACCCCGCCCACGAACAGCTTGCCCACCGAGAGCTGGGCGTAGCCGCCCACGATGATCATCAGGACGCTGGGCGGGATCAAGGGCCCCAGGGCCCCGCCCACGGTGATGGCCCCCACCGCCATGTGCTTGTGATAGCCGCGTTTGATCATCTCGGGCAGGGCGATCACCCCCATGGTGGTGGTGGCGGTGGCCCCGATGCCGGAAAGGGCGTCGATGATGGCGCAGATGAACAAGGTGCCCACGGTGAGCCCCCCGCGAAGGGGCCCCATCCACATGTGCATGGTTTTGTACAGCGACTCGGAGATGCCCGAGGACTGCAATACCGCGGCCATGAGCACGAACAGGGGGATGGCGATGAACACCTCGGCCCCCACCTGCTTGAAGGCCGCGGCCACCACCATGAACATGGCGGCCGGGCCCAAAAAGATCACCATGAAAAGGGCCGAGAGCCCCATGAGGGCGAAGGCCACCGGCATGCCGGTCATCAACAACAGCACCAGCGACAAGCCGATGGTGGTGGCAACCATCCAAGGCTCCATGGCGCTAGCTCCCTTCCACCGGCTGGCTGAGCAACAGAAGGTTTCTGAAGCACTCGGCCACGCCCTGGGCCAGCACCAACAAGGCGCCCAAGGGTATCAGGGTCTTCATGGTGTAGTAGGGCGGGGCCCATACCGTGGGCATGGTCTCCTTGGCTTTGATGGAGATCAAGGCCTGGTCCCAACCGCCCCACAAGAGCACCACCACCCCGAAAAAGAAAATCGAATAAGTGCACAAATCCAATATGGCCCTTTTCTTGGGCGCCAGGTTTTGCACCATCACGTCCATCACCACGTGTCCCTTGCGGCGCAGGGTGTCGGCGCCGCCCAACATGATGACGGCCGCGAAAATCTGAATGTTGAGGTCCCATGACCAGATGGTGGGACGCTCCACGATATAGCGCATGAAAACTTCGTAGGCGGTGATCAACATCAAGGGCACCAGCAGAAAGGCGGCAATATAGCTGGCGATCCGTGAGATGGCGTCCACGATGCGAATATAGGCTCGCATAAACTTTTCCCCTGGCTGGCTGGAAGAGGTGGGGGAGGGCGCGGCGGCCCTCCCCCACGGTCAGTTTAGTTCACCGGACGGGCCAGGTCCTTCATCTGCTTCTTCAAGATGTCCACGCCCTTTTTCATGCGCGGGCTCTTGGCGGCCAGTTCGTCCCACAGGGGCAGCACCAGGGCCCGCATCTTGGCCATCTCGGCCTCATCGAGCTGGTTGATCTGGGTGTAGCCTTTGTTGACCGCTTCGGCCATGGCGGCCTTGCACTGGGTGATGTAGCGCATGGAGGTGTCGGCCAGGATGTAGCGGGTGCCAACCTCGACCAGAACGCGCAGGTCCGGGGGCAGCTTCTTGAGGGAGTCCTTATTGATCAAAAGCGACAGGGCGATCTGGGCGGCGGTGGGATGGGTGTAGTACTTGACCACCTCCATCAGCTTGACGTCCTTTAAGCCGCTGGCGCCGTAGATGGCTCCGTCAATGGTCCCCAGCTTCATGGCCATGTACATCTCGGCGCCCGGCACCACCACCGGCGAGGCGCCCAACTTCTGCACGTACTTGCCATAGACGCCCAGGGCGCGGATCTTTTTGCCCTTGAGGTCCGAAAGCTTCTTGATGGGGAAGTTGGTGTTGAAGTGATAGAAGTTGTCGGCCGCACAGGGGTACCAAAGAATATTGTGCTCGGCGTAGGCCTCGCGGATGATGTCGCCCAGGCCGCGGTTGTACATGGCGTCCCACACCTCGTCCCAGGAACGGTGGCCCTGGGGTAGGCCGATCTCCAGGTCGGTCTCCGGGATCAGGCCGGTGTAAAAGCCGCCGTAGGTGATGGCACAGTCAAAAACACCCTTCTCCAGGTAGTTGACGATGTCCTTGACGCCGCACATGGCCCCCGGAGGCAGGATCTCGATCTTCAAACGGCCGTTGGAGAGCTTCTCGATGGCCTTGGCCCACTCCACGCCGTTCATCATCACCGTGGTGCCCACGGGATAAGATGCCTGCATCTTCCACACGATGGTCTTGGCCGTGGCCACGGCCGGCATAACCAAGCCCAGACACACGGTGAGCGCCACCAGCGCCACCAATAGTTTCTTTTTCATGGTTTTCCCTCCCAAAGGTTTGGTTGACTATTACCTATATTTTCACACCCTTAGTGTGTTGTCCCTAAGGTGGTGGGGGCTGAGGCCAAATGAATTTGCCGGGATGGAGAGAGCCTGGCATGCAAGGGGGAGGAGATGGACACAAGTTATGTTGAGTGTGCGCTCACTCAATACAGCGGCTTGCGGATATGGCTCAATTTGCTGACTGTGCATCTCGCCTTTTCCAAAAGAATAATAACTTCTACAAAAATGGCGGGACCAATGTCAATCAAAAAATAGTGAGCGCTCACTCAGAAAAGCTTCAATAATTATTGCCGTGGCGGAACGGGGTTCCTCTGGTAAATTTGTTGCTGTGGAGAAAACACCATGTGAATCTACCTCACCTTGGTAAATTTCCTCTCCACAACTTGCGCCCCCGGGTTTTCGCCGGCCCTGGGGCGCCTTCTCTTTTTCGGGCGGAAACGTTTGAACCCCATACGGGGGTTCATTCCTCGCTGCTTGCGGCGAGGTTATTCATTGCGGGAGCGGCGGGTCAATCCGGTCTGTCTTGGCAGCGGGCGCCATAATCGGCGATGGCCTGGTGCAGGGCGCGCACCGCCAGGACCGCGCAGGGCCACTTGTCCTCGGCCAGGCCGGCCTCTTGACGGGCGATCTCTTCGCCGTCCAGGGCCAGGGCCTCCTCCAGGCTCATGCCCCGGGCCCGTTCGCTGAGGAAGGAGCACAAGGCCACCGCCACCCAGCAGCCGTGGGTGGTGTAGCGCAAATCGCTTATGCGTCCTCCCTCCACCTTCAGATACAGGTTGACCTGGTCGCCGCAGGCCGGCCCCACCACCTCGGCGGCGCCGTCGGCGCCCTCCATGATGCCCATGTTGCGCGGGGCCTGGATGTGTTCTTTGATCGCCTTGGAGAGCATGGCCAATGGAGCCTCATGTTGTCGGTTGGCTGTGCCTAATCCCGGACCAGGTCAATGGCCTTGCCCAACAAAGCGGCAAAGTCATCCAGGTCGGTTCCGGGAATCTCCACCTCCGGGTCATTATATACCCCGGCGATCCTGGGCAGGAGGTTTTCCACACTGAGTTCCCGGCCCTTGAGGGCCGCTTCCATGTCGCCCAACACAGTATAGGGGCTGGGGTGGAAGTCGGCGGTGAGGATCAGATCGTGCACCCGGCCAGCTTTGGCCAACAGGGTCAGGCCCATCAGCCCGGCCGGGGCCTTGTGATAGGCCTCGGCCTTTTTGGCCTCTGCGGGTATGTCAGTGAAGCGCAGCCTTTCCGAGTTGGCGAAAAACCAATCATCAGAGGTGTATCTGGCCTGGTACTCATCCAGAAAGCGCCTTTCAGCACCGTTTAGCTCACCACTCTGTAACTCCACTTTCGGCCCGAACACCCGGCGCATGGTTTCTGCGGCCAGGGCCGTTATCTGCTCCGGTCCGATCCCTTTGCCGGTTTCCTCCTCCAGGCAGGTGAAACGGGCGCCGCCGTCCTTGGCCTTTTTGTCGGAGAACTTTTCGGGCCGGGCCACCAGGGCGCGGGACATGGTTTCCCGGTCAGCCGGGGCGATGTTGACCAGGCTGCGGAGGGTGAGGATGTTGTTCTCCAGCCGGGCCGAGGTGGCCACCAGCTTCTTGCCCCCAACCTCCACGTCGTTCACCGGCCGGTATTGGGCCTTGATATTGAACAGGTCTTTGATGGCGGCGGCCAGGGGCGGGATGAAAGCGGGAAAGGCCTCACCGATGCTCTTAAAAGGCACCCAGGGCTGGCTCAGATCCAGATAGAGGCAGTTCATCACCGAGCCCTTGGCGCCGAACACCGCACCGCCGGGATTTTGCCGGCGGCGCACCACGATGCCCTTCTCTGCGCAATAATCCAAGTGCAGGGATTTCTCCGGGTCCTCCAGGATGCCCACGGTGAAGCTGTCTTCACAAAAGGTGTTCACCAACAAGGTGCTCTGGCCTTGGCCCTCCTCCAGGGCCCGCTCTATGGCCGGCGAGATGCTGGTGGAGAGGTCGGCGTAGGTGTAGTCGGCAGCCAAGAGCCTGATAGCGGCCATAACCTGCTCCTTTAATCAGCCGCCTGGGCTTGCTGCTCATATTCCAGGTAATGCTCGCGCTGCACCACCAGCTTCATGATCTCGTTGGTGCCCACGGCCACCATTCCCCCCCGGATGTCCCGGAAGTGGCGCTCCATGTCGTGCTTGGTGGTGTAGCCGATGCCGCCCATCACCTGCAGGGCCTCGTTGGCCACCCAGTAGGCGTTCTCAGCGGCAAAGCCCTTGGCCATGGCCGCCATCTTGGTCACCTCCAGGCCTCTGTCCAGCATGCGCGCCGCCTTGGTGCGCATCAGGCGGGCCGCCTCCAGGCGGGTGGCCATCTCGGCGATCTTGAAGCTGATGCCCTCGAACTTGTTGATGGGCCGGTGAAAGGCTTCACGCTCCATGGAGTAGCGGGTGGCGATCTCCAGGCAGGTGCGGGCGGTGCCCAACAGGCCGCTGGCCACCAGGATGCGCTCGGAGTTGAGCATGTCCATCAGGATGGGGAAGCCCTGGCCCTCCTGGCCGATGAGCCGGTCGGCGGGTATCTTGACCCCGTCGAAGATCAACTCGGAGACGATGCGCAGCCCCCGCCAGCCCATGGTGTCGAATTCCTCCATGGCCACGATGTTGGGATCGTCCTTTTCCACCGCGAAGCAGCTCATGCCTTTGGTGGGATGAACCTCGGTGTCGGTGATGGCGAACACCACGAACAGATCGGCCACCGCCCCGCTG
>JANQFN010000241.1 GCA_028277825.1 Desulfarculaceae bacterium | reverse complement strand
ACTGATAGCGTAGACGTTTTTTTCATAACACACCGATAAATGCTACCCACATCGCCAATGCCGTCCAACCTTCGTGAAATATCCGGGTTAATGAGGGGGGCATCGCACCATCGCCCTCTGCCCAAGGCACTACCGCCTCGTGAACGCGGACCATGCACCATCCCAAGATTAAATGCAGGCTTGAAAATGCTCCCAACTTAGTCCGCTGAGCAGTTTAGCTGCCGGCCCGCACCCCCATTGCACGTGGCAATGCCGGGGCGCTTAGAGGATTAAAACGTCCGGAAAGGGCCGCAGGATCGCCTGGGATTTCCTTACCTTCCCAAACCTCTTCCTAATGGTTGGCAATAAAATGACGTCTAGCCCGGATATTTCATGAAGGTTGGGCGGCACTACCGATTCAAGTAGGACCCATCGAGTACTTATGAAAGAAGCGTCTACCTTGTCAGGATGCGGTTTGTACCCGATCCCGGCACAGCCAGCCGTGCGCTGGCAAGGCGTCCGGCAAGCGACAGGCGAAGGCGTAGCCAAAGCTACGTCGAGCTTGGAGCGCAGCCGGCAACACCGCCAGCGCATGGCTGGTGCAGCCGGACGGCCGGCCTTCGTGAAATATCCGGGCTAGGGACGTCCTCCCGGGCAAACCAATCTTGTTAACCCAAACGTAACTCGCTGTTTAGGACAATCTCCTTTGGGGGAGCTATACTTTAGACTTAAACAGCAACTTTCACCGGAGCCACCTATGTCCAACAGCAAACTCAAGATATTGATAATTTGCACCGGCAACTCCTGCCGCAGCCAGATGGCCGAGGCCCTGATCAACCACCTCAAGGGCGAGCAAATGCAGGCCTTCTCCGCCGGGGTGCGGCCCCATGGCCTGGACCCGCGCGCGGTAAAGGTCATGGCCGAGATCGGCCTGGACATCTCCGGCGGCCGCTCCAAAGACGTCAGCGAGTTTGTGGACCAGGAATTTGACTACATAATTACGGTCTGCGACAACGCGCGCGAGAACTGCCCCTTTTTCCCCGGCCCGGCCAAAAGGCTGCACATCGCCTTTGACGATCCGCCCCTCTTGGCTGCCTCGGCCAAAAGCGAAGAGGAAGCCCTGGCCCCCTACCGGCGGGTGCGCGATGAGATCAAGGCCCTGGTGGAGGGCATGCCCGCCAACCTGGAGCAATAGGCCGGGGGCGCGGTGGCGGGCTTGCCAGCCCCCAGCCACCTGTGCCACATTTAACCGGTGAAAAGCCAACCCCACATCGGCATCATCCGAGACCAACGCTTCGGGCTCCACAAGACCGGCCTATCCCACCCGGAAAGCCCGGAGCGCCTGGCGGCGCCATATCGCATGCTGGATTATGAGTTTCCCGGCGAATTCACCGAACTGAGCGCCCAGCTCGCCACCCTGGAACAGATCGAGGCGGTGCACCTTCCCCCCTACGTGGCCATGGTCCTGGCCACGGCCAAGCGGCGCTTCACCAACTTGGCCGCCGACACCACGGCCTGCGCTGACAGCTATCTGGCCGCCTGGCTGGCCGCCGGAGCCTGCGTGCAGGGCGTGGACGCCCTGTTGGACGGCCGGATGCAGGTCTGCCTGGCCCTGGTGCGGCCTCCGGGGCACCACGCCCTGCCGGCCAAGGCAGGCGGCTTCTGCATATTCAACAACCTGGCCATAGCCGCCCGCCACGCTCAAAAGCGGGGCCTGCAGCGTATCCTGATCCTGGACTGGGACCTGCACCACGGCAACGGCATCCAGGACATTTTTTACGACGAAAAAGAGGTTTTCTATCTCTCCAGCCACCACTGCCAGTCCTACCCCCACAGCGGTATGTGGGAGGAGACCGGCCAAGACCTTGGCCAAGGTTACACCCTGAACCTGTGCATTCCCGGCGGCTTTGGCGACCGGGACATCATGCACCTGTACCGGGAGATATTGACCCAGGTGGTGGAGCGTTTCGGTCCCCAACTGATCCTGGTGGCCTGCGGCTTTGACGCCCATGCCGAGGACCCCTTGGGCAACTGTGCCTTGAGTGCCGAGGCCTTTGCCGGTCTGGCCGCCCTGGTTCGGACCCTGGGCCCGCAGGACAACGATGCGCCGCTGCTTCTGGCCCTGGAAGGCGGCTATGACCCCGCGGTGCTGGCGTCTTGTTTGCGCAGAGTGTTGGAAGGCCTCAGCGGAGCCGGCGAACAGGTGTGGCGGGCCGACAGCCCCAAAGCCGCAGAGCTTGTTACCAGGGCCAAAGGTGTGCACCAAGCCTTTGGCGTCTGGACCGGCTGAGGATAGTCGCCATGGCCCGCGCGCGCATTCCAGCCCAGGAAATCAAGGCCAATCTGGAAGACTATGAGCTAACCTACGCCGACTTTTCCTGGGAGGATGTGCAGGCCGAGTTCAGTTGGCAGCACAGCGGCCAACTCAACCTGGCCCACGAGGCAATGGACCGCTGGGCCGCGGACCCCGAACGCGCCGATCATCCTGCCCTGGTGATCCTGGACAGCGCGGAAAGACATAGTTTCACTTACCGGCAACTGAGCCAAGAATCGAGACGTCTGGGCAACCTGCTCAAAGAGCATGGCCTCAAACCCGGCGATCGGCTGGCTTTGTTTATGCCTCCGCTGGCCGAGATGTTTCTGGCCCTGATCGCCTGTGCCCGGATCGGCGTGGCCTTTTGCTGCCTGCCGCCGGGATTGGAATCCAACCGTCTGGCATACCTGCTGGAGGACTTGGACCCGCAGGCCATACTGAGCCACCCCGAGTTGGCCCAACGCCTACCCGGCGGTTCGCGCTTGGCTGGCATAAAAATGCTTTGGGCCGGGCCGCCGCCTGCTCCGGACGGCCTGGCTGGAGTCTCTTTGCCTGAGGATTTGCCCAGACAACCAGCAGCCTGCGAAACAGCTTGGCTGGCACCGGAGCACCCCTTGTACATCGTATACACCTCAGGCAACACCGGCCCGCCCAAGGGCGTGGTGCACGGCCACGGCGACATGGCCGGCCAAATGATCAGCGCCCGCTACGCCCTGGACCTCAAAGACCATTCCCGCCTGTGGTGCGACTACCCGCCCTGGGGCGTAGCCACCACGGTCTACGGCGCCTTCGCGCCCTGGCTCTGTGGGGCCACCTCCCTGGTGCAGACCGCGCCCTTTGAGGCCGCCACCTGGTACCAGACCCTGGAGCGTGAAAAAGTCACCACCTACTACACCAGCCCGGCCACTTTGAAGCGCCTGCGCGCGGCCGGCGACCAGCTGCCTCAAAGGTATGACTTCAGCCGTCTGGAGCATATTTCCACCGTGGGCGAGCCGCTGTCCCAGGAGTTGTTTTTCTGGACCCGCAACAACCTGCAAAAGCCACCCCACGACACTTGGTGGATGGCCGAAACCGGCATCATCACCCTGGCCAACTTCCCCAGCCTGGACATCAAGCTGGGCTCCTGCGGCCGGCTCCTGCCCGGCATCGAGGCGGCGGTGATCGACGCCTCGGGACGGCCCCAGACCCTGCTGACCCTGGGGCAACTGGCTCTCAAGCCGGCCTGGCCCGGGCTGTTGAGCGGCCTGTGGCGGGATGAGGAACGCTTTGGCCAGTATTTTCACGAGACCGGCTGGTTCCTCACCGGCGACCTGGCCCTCATAGACGAGGACGGCTATTTCTACGTGCAGGGCCGGGCTGATGACCTCTTGCGCCTGCAGGACCGCATGCTGGGGCCCTATGAGGTGGAAAGCCTGCTGGGCGCCCACCCCGAAGTGGCCCAGGCCGCGGTGGTGGCCCTGCCCGGCCCCAAGCAAAGCCCGGTGTTCAAGGCCTATGTGGTGCCGGCGGACGCTGTGTCCCCCACCGCCGAACTGCGCGGGCTGTTGTTGAGCGAAACCCGCGCCCGACTTGGGGACATGGTGCCGCTAGTTGATCTGGAGTTTTTGGATGAGTTGCCCCGATCGGCCTCGGGCAGACTGATTCGGCGGGGGCTGAGGGCCCTGGGCCTGGGTCTGCCCCTGGGAGACTGCCGAAATCTAGCGGATGATTAGCCCGGATATTTCACGAAGGCCGGTCGTCCGGCTACGCCAGCCAAGCGCTGGCGGTGTTGCCGGCTGCGCTCCAAGCTCGACGTAGCTTTGGCTACGCCTTCGCCTGTCGCTTGCCGCCAGCGTGCCGCTGGTG
>JANQFN010000236.1 GCA_028277825.1 Desulfarculaceae bacterium | reverse complement strand
GGCCAGGTTGGTCTGTTGAAAGGCGGCGATGCCCTCGTAGCGGCCTAGATACTTGGAGATGACCTCCTGGGCCTCCTTGTTGCTGATGCCCTGCTCCCGTGCCAGGCGGAAGGCGCTCATGCCGTAGAGCACCCCGAAGTTCACCGTTTTGGCCCGGGCCCGCATGGGCTTGGTCACCAAACCGGGCATCACATCGAACAAACGGGCCGCGGTCTGAGTGTGTACGTCCAGGCCCTGGGCCAGGTCGTCCAAGAGCAGCGGATCCTGAGAGAGGTGGGCCAGCACCCGCAGTTCGATCTGGGAATAATCCGCGCTGAGCATCAGCCGCCCCGCCCCGGGCACGAAGCACTGCCTGATGCGCAGGCCCAGATCAGAGCGCACGGGGATGTTCTGTAAATTGGGATCGCTGGAGGACAAGCGGCCGGTGGCGGTGACCGCCTGGTTGAAGGAGGTGTGCACCCGGCCGGTGTCCGGGTTGACCAGGGCGGGCAGGGTGTCCACGTAGGTGCCCTTGATCTTGCTCAGGGTGCGGTAGTTCAAGACCTCGGCGGGCAGGGGGTGGTCGGCGGCCAGGATGGTGAGGACGGTTACGTCGGTGGAGTAACCGGTTTTCTTTTTGGTCTTTTTCACCTGCTTGAGCCCCAACTCCTCGAACAGCACCACGGCCAGTTGCTGGGGCGAGTTGAGGTTGAACTCATGGCCGGCCAGCTCATAGCAGGTGGCCTCGATGGTCTCCAGTTGGGTGGAAAGCTCCTGACTCAACTCCTCCAGGGCGGCCACGTCCAGCTTGACCCCGTTCATCTCCAGCCGGGCCAACAGCGGCACCAGGGGCATCTCCAGGTCGTTGAACAGGTCCTCCAACTGCGCCTTTTGCAGCTTGGGCGCCAGAGCGCCGGCCGCCTCCCAGGTCACCTCCGCGTCCTCGGCGGCGTACTCGGTGGCCTTGTCCAGGGGGGCCTGGTCAAAGGTGATCTTCTTGCCGCCGGTGGCCTCTTCAAAGGGGATCATGGAGCGGCCCAGATACTCGGCGGCGATGGCCCCCAGGCCGTGGCTGGTCTTGCCCGGGTTGATCAGGTAGGAGGCCACCATGGTGTCAAAGGCCACACCGCGCATCTCCACCCCGGCCCGCTGGAGCACGATCAAGTCGTACTTGAGGTTCTGGCCCAGTTTGTGCAGTTTGGCGTCGGCGCAGTACGGCCCCAGGATTTTCAGGGCCTGGGCCTTGTCCATCTGGCTTTGGCCCTCGGCCAACTGGTGGCCGACGGGCACATAAACTGCCTTGCCTGATTCATGGCACAACGAAAAGCCCACCAGGTCGGCGCGCATGGCCTCAATGGAGGTGGTCTCGGTGTCAAGCGACAGCCGCCCGGTCTGCTTGGCGGCCTTGAGGAACGCCTTCAGATCCCCAGGCTCCACGATCATGCGGTAGTCCAGGTCCAGGTCCGGGGCTGAGGCGAACTTCTTGAGCAGGGAGTCGAACTCCAACTGGGCCAGGACCGGGGTGAGCACCGCCGGGTCCGGGGGCAGGGTCTCAAAGGCCTCGGGCTCGAACTCAAGCGGCGCGTCGGTGGCCAGTCGCACCAGCTCCCGGGAGAGCCGCGCATCCTCGGCGTGGTTGATCAGGTTCTCGCGCATCTTGGACTTTTTCATCTCCGGCGCGCTGGCCAGGATGTGGTCCAGGTCGCCGTATTGCCCTAGCAGCTTGGCCGCGGTCTTGGGCCCCACCCCGGGCACGCCGGGCACGTTGTCGGATGCGTCGCCGGCCAGGGCCTGGTAGTCCACCGCCTGCTCCGGTCTCACCCCCAGCTTTTCGCTGACTTCCTCAGGCCCCAGGCGGGCGTCCTTCATGGTGTCCCACAAGGTGACTTCAGGCGTGACCAACTGCAACAGGTCCTTGTCGCCTGAGACCAGCACCACCTCAAATCCCTGTTCCGCGGCCTGCTTGGCCAGGGTGGCCATGAGGTCGTCGGCCTCATATCCTTCCATCTCCACCGCGGGCAGGGAAAGAGCGGTGACCACCTGCCGGACCAGGGGGAATTGGGTCTTGAGGGCCGGGTCCAGGGGCGGGCGGTTGGCCTTGTAGGGCTCATAGAGCTTGTGGCGGAAGGTAGGTCCCTTGGCATCGTAGACCACGGCCAAATATTGGGGCTGCGCCTGGTCCAGGACTTTTAGGAGCATGGTCAGAAAGCCGTACACTGCGCCGGTGGGCACCCCGTCGGAGGTGGCCAGGTTCCGGATGGCGTGGAAGGCACGATGGATGTAGCTAGAGGCGTCCAGCAGGTATAGGGTGGGTTTGTTTTTGGCCACAGCACGCCTCCATGGGGCGGAAAGAAAGAGGTTGAGAAAGGGGGTGGCAAGTGCGGCGAAGCCGAATAAGATACCGCTCAGGTGCCCCGCAAAAAACCTTTTCTTGTAGGGGCGGGGTTTATCCCCGCCCACGTAACGCCGGAAAGAAAAAGACGGGAGGGGGTAAACCCCTCCCCTACAAAGAGGATTTGCCTGTAGGGGGCGACGCTGGTGATATCACGGCATCCGCCGATGCACCCGCACCTAGAATGAAAACAGTTTTATACATCTCTCCCCCTCTGGTCCTTACCAACCAAATTGTCTTGCTATCTCAGCCTATGCCCCGGACGGCTCCAGGGTCAAGGCCTGGTCTTGGGCCCAGATCAGGACCCGGGCCACGTCCTGGCGCTGGGGAGGCAGGGTGGGCAGCAGCTTGAGGGCCGTCTCGCTCAAGCCGCCCAACTCGGCCTGCACTTTGCCGTAATCCACCGTGGGGTAGGAGGTGCCTTCGGAAAAGCGCGAGCGGTGGCAAGAATGGCTCTTGCCCTCGGTAGCCACCGGTATGCCGTAGAGCCGGCAGGTGAGCGGCCGCTGGGCGTAGAGCAGGCACTTTTTGTCCTTGAGCAGCGGGCAGCGCACCCGGGCCCGGGAAAAGGCGTCGATGCGCTCTTCCAGGGGCAGGGCCAGGGCCTCGCTGGTCAACTGGTCAAAGGTCGCCGCCGCCTTGTCCGCCCGGCGCCGGGCCTCGCGGCGCACCTGCCGGGGCAGGGTGCGGAAGGCCAGGGCCAGGGCCGCCGCCTCCACCGGAGTCAGGTCGAACACCGCGTAGCAGCAGTCGTCGCAGCCGTCGCTGCAGGCCACCTCGCCGGGGAACTGCTCGGTCACCTGCTTAAAGGCCAGGTCGGCGGTGGCCTGCAGCCGGGCCAGGCCGGCCATCGCCTCGGCCAGGTTGGGGGCGGGTTTCATTTTTTGTTCTGGGTCCATTCCGCTCCGGACGTAAGTTTGCCTTGGCGGCTATCGCCCGTATTGCCGGTGGCTTACACTACCTAAAAAAATGATGCCCCACGCCTTGACTTCGCCGCAAGGAGGGGCTATATTATTCCGCATAACGGAA